>NZ_JBFUGJ010000411.1:0-4770 GCF_056402975.1 Mesorhizobium sp. P3_A9
GTGGGATGGCGGACATGGCCCGCCATCCCTGWAAAAACCGGCCGGCCCGAGAACGGGTTGGACACCGGGCCGGCCGGCGCAGCCGGACGGAGTTGTCAGCCATTCCCGGGCTGGGGAGGCGGAAGCTGCCCGCCCTGGTCGGGCGGACCTCCAGGTCCGGCTGCATCTTCCGGCGGGCCGCCCCAGGGACCGGGGGGTGGTCCGTGGGGGCGTTCCGCCGAAGCCAGGATTTCGAGCTGTTCGGACGTGAGCTTGGTGCGCAGCTCGGCGATCGCGTCCTTCAGCTTGGCGGCCGAAGCCGCGCGAGCTGTAACCTCGTCGGCGAGCCGCTGCTGGAAGGCAAAGGGATCAGGCTTGCCGCCCGGTGCCGTATCCGGACCCTTGGCCTCGGGCTCACCAGGGCCGGGGCCACCAGTGCCACCGGGACCACGATCATGCCGTGGCGGCGAAAGCACCGCCTGCAATGCGCTGGTATAGTCGCGCCAGGCATCGAGCTGCTCGCTGCGGATGCCGACGCGCGTCTCCAGCGCCGCCAGCCGGGCGGCCAGCATGAATTCCGGCGGTGGTCCCATGCGGTGCGGGCCGAAGCCTTCGGGGCTCTGCGGACCAAAACCGTGCGGACCAGGCCGCATCGGCCCATGYGGCCCATTCTGGCCGAACCAGGGCATCGGGCCATGGTCCGGTCCATCCTGAGCGATGACCGGGGGCTCGCCGGCGCCGGCATCGGGCTGTGCCGCCAGCACGGGATGGATTGCGGCGACGGAAAACAGGCCGAGCGCAAGAAGTCTGCTTCGCATGACGGTGTTCCTTTCTCTCATGCATCGGACAGCCGTGAGGATAGGAAGCCTGTTTGTCTGCTTCGCGTCGGCATGTTGCCGAAGGTTTCCGCAAAGCGGCAATTTGTTTCCGAACGTTTCTGACAGCCCGTCGGAAACATTGCGTTGCAATTTTCCATGCCGCCGGCGCGCGCTCTCCCTATAATCACGGCTAAGCCCAAATTTTCATGGGCAAGGGCATGATCATGCAATCACAACCCCATATCCTCGTCGTTGACGATGATCGCGAGATCAGGACGCTGCTCGGCCGCTACCTCGACGGCCAGGGTTTTCGCGTCTCGGTGGCGGCGGACCGGCGCGAATGCGAGCAGAAGCTGGCCTCGGGCCAGTTCGACCTCGTCGTGCTCGACGTCATGCTGCCCGACGGTTCGGGGCTCGACATCTGCCGTGCCATGCGCGATCGCAAGCCGCATGTCCCCGTCATTCTGCTGACGGCGCTGAAGGAAGATGTCGACCGCATCATCGGCCTGGAGCTCGGCGCCGACGATTATCTCGGCAAGCCCTTCAACCCGCGCGAACTCACCGCCCGCATCCGCGCCGTGCTGCGGCGCGCCGCACCGGAAGAGGCGCCGGCGCCGCGCGCCCGCATCTACCGCTTCGCCAACTACCGGCTGGAGCCGGACACCCGCAAGGTGATGGATGGGCGGGGCGAGCTTGTCGACCTCACCGGCGCCGAGTTCGACCTGTTGCAGGTGTTCCTCGACCGCCCCGGCCGGCTGCTGTCGCGCGACCAGCTGCTTGATCTCACGCAAGGCCGCGAGCGCGACCCGCTTGAACGTTCTGTCGACGTGCTGATGAGCCGGCTGCGCCGCAAATTCTCCGACACCGGCGACGGGCCACTGTTCAAGACCGTGCGCAATGGCGGCTACCAGCTGACCGCGCGTGTCGAAGCGGTGGAGGCGCAGGCGTGAACTCGCTGCGCCGCCGCCTCATTCTGCTGCTGGTCCTTTCGATCGTCGGCGTCGTCTGCCTGGCGACCGCCGCCGTCATCAGCGTGCGCGGCGGCGGGCCGCCGCCGGAGCTGACCGTGCCCTGGATTGCCCAGCAGATGGAGCTCGTGGTGCGGCTGCTGCCGGGGCCGATACCGGATGTGCTGCGGGTGCAATTCAGCGATCATCCGGCCGCCGGCAAGGTCGCCCGTGCGGAAACGGAAATGCTCAACGACATCCTGCAACGCCGCGGCCTCGACCTTTTGGCCATCATCAGCGAGAAGCCCGACGAAGCCGGCCAGATCGCCTCGGTGCAGATGCCCGACCGGCGCTGGGCGATCATCGAGGTGCCGCACCTCAAGCCGCCCGGGCGCGAGTGGCTGGTCCTGGCCGGCTGGATCTCGCTGATCGTCGCCGGCGCCACCGCCGTCTCGGTCTATTTCACCTCGGTGCTGATCCGGCCGCTGGAAATGCTGGAAGCCGCCGTCTCCAAGATCGGCAGCGATGGTGTGCTGGCCGCAGTGCCGGAAGTGGGCTCGGCCGAGGTCAAGGCGACGGCGCATGCGCTGAACCAGCTGTCGTCGCGGCTGCGCACGGCCATGGAAAGCCGCATGCGGCTGGTCGCCGCCGCCGGCCATGATTTGCGCACGCCGATGACGCGCATGCGCCTGCGCGCCGAATTCCTCGACGAAGACCGCGACAAATGGCTTCACGACCTCGACGAACTCGACCGCATCGCCGACAGCGCCATCCGCCTGGTGCGCGAGGAGGTCAACCAGGACGCCGTCGAACCGCTCGACCTGCGCAAGATGGTAGGCGATATCGAAGCCGAGATGGTCGCGCTCGGCCATGCCGTCTCGATCGGCCATCTCGACAAGGTTTCGGTGCGCGCCGGCGCGCTCGGCCTGCGCCGCGCGCTGCGCAACCTGATCGTCAACGCCGCCACCCACGGCAAGGCCTGCAGCATCGACCTCACTGTTACCGACAGGCGCGCCGTGCTGACCATTTCCGACAACGGCCCGGGCATCCCGCCCGACCTGATCAACAAGGCCTTCGAGCCCTTCTTCCGCGTCGACCCCGGCCGCCAGCAATTCATTCCCGGCGCGGGGCTGGGGCTGGCGATCGCCAAGGAAATCATCGAGCGTTATGGCGGCACGGTGACGCTGGAGAACCGCAGGGGTGGCGGGCTGGCGCAGACGGTGGTGTTTGCGGCGGTGTGAGGGACGAGTTGGCGCTCCCCTATGGCCCTTTTACCGGGCAAGCGCGCCGCCGCTGAAATTACGGGCTACCGGCATCCAGTGCCGCGGCATTGGCCTTGATGAGGAGTGACCATGCTGCACGGCACAACCCATTGGCTCCACGTCGCTCAGCGCAGAGCCAGGATAGAACCCCCGTAGTCAAAGTATAGGAAGTTGGATTTAGCGTGATTTAACAAGGAATTATGTCTATTCCCCGCGCATAAGGCAGGAATCTGCCAAACAACCAAAGCGAGTAGGCCCGTACAACCTGAACGACAGGGCCGAGGTGCTGGGGAAATTCTCCTCAATGGTGAAAACCTGGTGGTTTTGTTACTTTTTAGCGCTTACTCACACAGTATTTCAACTGGGTAGATTTTTTGTGTTGCGCTGCACAATGCGGTGACCGAACCATTTCCCGGGGGACTCGTTTTGCGACTGGACATACGCCGTGAAGGATTCCGCCGGGTTGACCGACTTGAGCCGTCGGTCCGTCGATTGCGAGCCCGACCCAAGCAGGCTCGCACAGCGCGGGTTTGATGGTGTTGGCGTACCGGCGGGTYCCGTGTGCCTTGGCCTGCCGATCGAAATGGCCGGCTGCCAGCCTCATCGCGGACATCACACCGCCGCTGGAAGCCGCTGATGGGCAACGCCCGCGACATCCAGCTGGATGCACTGAGGGCCATCGCCGTAACGATGGTGATGTATTCCCATTTCTTCGCCGCCGGAGGATCTTCGTTCTGGGGCCATATCGGCGTGCGGCTGTTCTTCGTACTGAGCGGCTTCCTGATCACCCGCCTGCTGCTGGAAGCGCGCGCGGCCGCCGCGTTTGAAACCGGCCCGGCGCTGCGATCCTTCTACRTCAGACGGGCGCTGCGGATATTCCCTCCCTATTTTGCCGTGCTGGGTTTCGTCTGGCTGTTCGATCTGGAGCAGTCCAGGGGATCGCTGGTCTGGCATGCGCTTTACCTGTCGAATTTCTGGTATGCGCTGCACAACAACTGGAACCCCTGGGTGCTGTGCCATTTCTGGAGCCTGAGCATCGAGGAGCAGTTCTATCTTGCCTGGCCGCTGGTCGTGCTGCTCGCCCCAAGCCGGCGCTTCGAACAGATCTGCATCGGCATCATCGCGCTGTCGCTGGCCTATCGCTTCTACTGGCCGGTCACCGCCACCCCGGCACTGGCGCGCGACCTGCTGCCACCGGCATCCATGGATGCGCTGGCGACGGGCGCGCTGCTTGCCTGCTGGCGGTCGAGAGGTGCGGGCCTCCCGCAATGGATGCGGCTGGGCTGGCCTGCCTTCGCGGCCGTATTCCTTGTCATCGAGTGGTTTGTCCCGGCGCCTGCCGATCCGACGCTGGAATGGGCCCATTGGCTGGTGCGGCAAGTCCTGCCCCTGGTGCCGCTGATGGCCATCGTCGCCGCCTGTTCGAGCGGCCTTGGCGGCACAATCGGCAAGCTTCTTGACCAGCCGCCGCTGCTTGGTCTCGGCCGCATCAGCTACGGCGTTTATCTCTATCATCCGATATTGCTGTCGCTCGCCGTCAAGTCGCAGCCCTGGATTCCGCTCAATGTCTCGGAACAAGGGCCAGGGCGATTCCTGGTGGCGGGCGCCGCCACGATTGTCGTGGCTTCGATTTCCTGGATGGTTTTCGAAAGGCCGCTCAACAGCCTCAAACGCCACTTCCCCTATGTCCGGCGAGCCCCGGCCGGTCATGCCGGCTGGTTTGCGAGGCCGGCGGAAGCCTATCCCGGTGGATCGCCCGATGGC
>NZ_JBFUGJ010000412.1:0-4757 GCF_056402975.1 Mesorhizobium sp. P3_A9
GCGCCGCATGGCCGGCAACAATCTCTGGTCGAACGACCGGCTTTATCGTGCCGTGCTGGCGCTCAAGCCTGGTGAGTTCGAGGCTGGGCGCACCAGCTTTTTCCCGTCGATCAAGGCAACGCTCAACCACATTCTGGCGGTCGATCATCTCTATCTCGATTTTCTCGAAGAGGGCGGCGTCGGCGCAGCCGTTTATGACGACTACGTGCCATTCGACGAGGCGGTCGATTTAGCAGCGGCCCAGGTCAAGTTTGACCGCAGGCTCATTGCCTTCTGCAATGGCCTGTCGGAGGCCGATCTCGATCGCCGCGTTATCACCGACCGGCGCGAGGATGGCATGATCCCCGAACGCATCGGCGACATCCTCGCCCATGTCTTCCTGCACGACATCCACCATCGCGGCCAGGTGCACGCCATGCTGTCCGGCACCTCGGTCGCGCCGCCGCAGCTGGATGAGTTCCTGCTCGATTATGATTTGAAACTCAGAAAAGCTGAAGTCGAACGGCTGGAACTGGATGGTCAGACCAACGCGACGTCATAGGTTGAGAATTGCCGATCCGCGGTGACCAAGATCAGGCCCTCAATTTGTGCCTGTGCGATAAGCAGGCGGTCGAACGGATCGCGGTGGTGAAGCGGCAGATGCTCAAGCCTCGCCGCATGGAGTTCGTTTACGGCGAGGATCGGAATGCCGTTCGATCGCAGGATGTCCAAGATGTCACCTGTGAGCGTGACTTTGCCGAGCGATTTCTTGATGGCGATCTCAGCTACCGAGATGGCGCTGACGATCACATCCTTGCCTGCGAGAAAGATGTCTCGATGATGATCCGAAAGACGTGAATCGGCGTTGAGAACCCAAAGCAAAATATGGGTATCGACCAGATATTTGCGGCTCATTTAATATACTCGTCCCATTCGGGGCCGAGTTCATCAAAATCATCCGATATCCAAATTTGGCCTTTCAGGGCCCCCAAAAGGCGCTTGCTGCCGCCGGGCCGGGCGGGGGCACTCAAGGTCGCAACAATTTCCCCATGCCGGGTCAGATAGATTTCTTCGCCGGCCTGGGCACGCTTCACCAACTCGGAGAGTTGGGCCTTCGCTTTCGCCATCGGAACGTTCATCGTCAAACCTCTTATGACCAGAATTTAGGTCATAATTGGCCGAGTCGCAAGTGAACTACTCCGCTGCCTGCACCTTGATCACGCCGCGCTTGATCTGGTCCTGCTCGATCGATTCGAACAGCGCGCGGAAATTGCCTTCGCCAAAGCCTTCGTCGCCCTTGCGCTGGATGAACTCGAAGAAGATCGGTCCGATCACGGTTTTCGAGAATATCTGCAGCAGGATCTTGGTCATGCCGCCGTCGACCACGCCTTCGCCGTCGATCAGGATGCCGTGCTTTTTCATCCGCTCGATCGGCTCGTCATGGCCGTTCACCCTGTTGTACGACATGTCGTAATAGGTCTCGGGCGGGCCGGGCATGAATTTCAGCCCATTCTCGGCAAGCTTGTCGGTGGCGGCGTAGATCTCGTCGGTGCCGACCGCGATGTGCTGAATGCCTTCGCCATTGTACTTCTTCAGATACTCGGCGATCTGGCTGGTCTCGTCTTTCGATTCGTTGAGCGGAATGCGGATCTTGCCGCAGGGCGAGGTGATGGCGCGGCTGACCAGGCCGGTGATCTTGCCGTCAATGTCGAAGAAGTGGATCTGCTTGAAGCCAAACAGATTGCGGTAGAAATCCCACCATTTGTCCATCTGGCCGCGATAGACATTGTGGGTSAGGTGGTCGAGGAAATAGAAGCCGACACCGAGCGGCCGCGGATCGCGCGCGCCCAGCCACTCGACCTCGGCGTCATAAGCCGAACCCTTCGTGCCATAGGTATCGACGAAATAGAGCAGCGAGCCGCCGATGCCGACGATAGCCGGCACGTCGAGCGCCTTGTCTTCGCCTTCGTAAGGCGTCGCGCCTTTCGAGACGGCGTGGTCGAAGGCATGCTTGGCATCGACCACCCGCCAGGCCATCGAGGCCGCGCAGGGGCCATGCTTGTCGGCGAACTTCATCGCATGCGAGTCCGGCTCAGCATTGACGACATAGTTGATGTCGCCCTGGCGCCAGACGGTGATGTCTTTGGTCCGATGCCTGGCCACCGCCACATAGCCCATGCGGGTGAACAGCTCGGCCAGCTTCTGCGGCTCCGGATGCGCGAACTCGACAAACTCGAAGCCGTCGGTGCCGGCGGGGTTGTCCTYGCTGATCGTGGCGGGCGGGGCGTCGTGCGGGAAGGGACCCATGATATTCCTCCAAAAGCTGGCTTGGCCTGAAAAGGCCATGTCACGCCATCATAGCGCGGAGCCGTCGCATGGTGCTTGCATTCAAACGCTTGAAATGATGATGTCATGCGTGAAGCATGCATGATGAGAGACAAAACCATGGATGAGACGCGCATTGATCAGTTTGACCGCAAGATAATGGCGCTGCTGCAGGGAGATGCGCGGCTCACCAACAACGATCTCTCGGAGCGGGTGAACCTGTCGGCGTCACAATGCTCGCGCCGCCGCCAGAGGCTCGAGGAGGACGGTTTCATCAAGGGTTATCGGGCGGTGCTCGATCGCGACAAGCTCGGCTTCTCGCTGGTCAATGTCATCTCGGTAACGCTTGCCACCCACAACCGCGATAATGCCAGACGCTTCGGCGAACTGGTGGCGCGGCTGCCGGAGGTGCAGGAGGCGCACGCGCTGACCGGCGAGATGGATTACATCTTGAAGGTGGTGACGCCTGATCTCAAATCGCTGTCGGAGTTCGTCAACGGCGTACTTCTACCGCATGAATCGGTCCAGCATGTGAAGACGGCGATCGTGCTGGAGACGTTGAAGGAGACGGGCGCGCTGCCGATTTGAGTGGGCGATGGTTTAGGCGCTTCGATGCCAGTACATCTTTGGCGCTATAGAAACGCTCAGGCCGTGGTGAAGCATGTCCAGATACCAACTTGCCGGCATTATCCTGTTTCTTGTCGGACTGGTGCCATACACAATCGGCGGACTTATCCACCTTGCGCGTCATCCCAAGAGCTTGGACTCGTTTCTCAGGGATGGGCCTCAGATGAATCGGTTCTGGCGAGCTCCGGTTTTCAAGTTTAGGGCCTCTGAATGGAGCATGTTCACCGATCACAAGTCGCGCTGGTGGTGCCTCGTGGGAGCTCCCGTCTGTCTCACAGGCTTCGTCGTGATGGTGGTCAGTTCGGTCGAACTTGGTTTTCTCGCGCTGTTCATTGCTCTCGCAGCCGTGTTCTTTGGCGTACTCAGCTTGGTGGGCGACAAGCGCCGATAGTTCAAGAGGGCACACGAATAGACGGCGACGTGGCAGTGAAGCTCATTCAGCCCTTTGACTGCTGGATCAGCCCGTACAGATTGGTGCAGCGCGCACCGGAGCGGCAATAGGCGAAGACCGGGCCGTCGAGTTCGTCGAGCGCCTTCGCCTGGTCATCGACATTATCGGCGGTGATCTGGCCGCTGATCACCGGGATGTAGCGGAAGGCAAGGCCGGCGGCCTCGACCGCCGAGCCGATGCTTTTGGCCGAAGGCTGGCCGGGCTGTTCGTCATCCGGCCGGTTGCAGATGACGCTCTTGAAGCCGGCTTCCTTGATGGCGGCGACGTCTTCGGCCTGGATCTGGCCAGAGACCGAATAGTCCTCGCTGATTTCGCGGTATTCCATGGCAGCATCCTCGCAATCTGATTTGGCAGGAGTTTTGCCACTCCCTGACGTGGCCGGCAACCAATTCCTATGCCGTGGCCGGCTGAGCGATGCGCGCCCGGGCAAAACGCGCCACGACGATGCCTGCGATCACCGAAGCGACGAAGATCGGCGTCTGTGAATAGCCGAGGCCCAGCGCCGGAATGGCGCCGCCCGGACAGAAGCCGGCAATGCCCCATCCGATACCGAACACGGCGGCGCCGCCAACCAACTCCAGGTCGATAGCGCGCTTCGTCGGCAGCGCAAACTCGGTTTCGAACACCGGGGCCTTGTGCCAGCCGAACACCAGTCGGTAACCGATAAAGGCGACAGCCAAGCCGCCGCCCATGACGAAGATCAGGCTGGGGTCCCAGGTGCCGGCAATGTCGAAGAAGTTCAGCACCTTGGCCGGATTGATCATACCGGAAACAGCGATGCCGAGGCCGAAAATCCCGCCGATCAGGAATGCCGAAACGAGCTTGTTCATGGTCAGCCCCCGACCATGTGGCGGATGATGAAGACGGTGATGAACGCGGTGATCATGAAGGTCGCGACGGCTGCCATCGAGCGTGGCGACAGGCGCGCAATGCCGCAAATGCCATGCCCGCTCGGACAGCCACCGCCGAAATGCACGCCGATCCCGACCACGAAGCCACCGACAACAAGGGACAGCGTTGGCAGCGGCACGCTGAAGGCAATATGTCCGCCAACAGTCTGATAGAGAAGCGGCGCCACGACTGCGCCAGTGAGAAACGCGGCTCGCCAGCCCCAATCCGGGGCAAGCGGCGGAATGACCCCTGTTAGGATACCGGTCATCCCGGCAATCCGTCCATGCAACGCCATCAGGAGCACCGCCGACAGGCCGATGAGAGCGCCGCCAAGCAGCGACTGGAAAGGAGTGAAATCTGTCACAGCGGTGCCGGCCTCAATCCGCGCTTCATACGCGTCCCGCGCGGACCGACATCATAGCGCAGATAGACGTTCCCAGCGAAGAATCTGACTCGGATTGCCCAAAAGGGGAATGAAAAAAGG
>NZ_JBFUGJ010000413.1:0-4706 GCF_056402975.1 Mesorhizobium sp. P3_A9
TCTATTATTCGGGCCACGGCATCGAGGCCGGCGGCGAGAATTTCCTGGTCCCTGTTGATGCCGATGTCTCGGCGCTCGACGATGCCGGCGAGAAGCTGGTTCCGCTGTCCTCGATCGTCGCTGAGCTCAAGACCAAGGTGCCGGTCACCATCGTGCTRCTCGACGCTTGCCGCAACGATCCGTTCCCGCCGGGCACCTTGCTGAAGCTGTCGCCGGGCGATGACGGCAAGCCGATTGGTGCCGGTGGTCTCGGTGAAACGCGCAGCGTCGTCGCGCTGAAGAATAGCGCGCCGGCCAAGGGCTCGGCTGACGACAGCCTTGGCCAGGTCATCGGCTTTGCTGCCGAGCCCGGCAAGGTAGCGCTCGATGGTCCGGCCGATGGCAACAGCCCCTATGCGGCGGCGATCCTGCGCCACATCGACACGATGGGCGGTGAGGAATTCGGCACCGTGCTGCGCATGATCGGCGAGGAGGTCTATCTCAAGACCAACGGCCAGCAGCGGCCATGGGTCAATGAGAGCCTGCGCCGGCTGCTCTATTTCGGCACGCCGGCTGAGGCGCCGAAGGGCGATGAAGGCGACATCCTGACCGAGCGCCGCCGGCTGCTGCTCACCATCTCCACCCTGCCCGATCCCGAACGTCGCCAGATCGAGACCATCTCGCGCGACGGTGGCGTGCCGATGGACGCGCTCTATGCCATGCTGAAGACGCTGGGCACCGACACGCCGAAAGACCCGGCCGAGCTCGACAAATTGCTGCGCGGCCAGACCGAGCGGCTGAAGCAGGTGCTGGCCGAGCAGGCGGCGCTGAAGAGCCAGGACCCGGAGATCGTCCGGCTGTCGAAACTGGCCGATCAGGCGGTGCGCGAAGGCGCGCTCGATGCCGCCAGGAAATTCCACGAACAGGCCAAGGCGCGCGTCGGCGAATTGTCAAACACGGTCGACAAGGCCGAAGCGGATCTCAAGGCACGCCGGCTGGAATTTGCGAAAGTTTTTGGCGACAGCGCAAAAACCTACGAAATCTCCTTCAAGTTTCAGGAGGCGGCCCAGGACTACGGCAAGGCCTATGAGCAGGCTGAGAAATGGGACGACCAGGACGCCTGGTACTACAAGGCGGCTGAAGCCAACGCGCTTTCCCAGCAAGGTACTTTCTCCGGCGACAACGCATTCCTGGCGCAGGCCGTCGCGGCCTATGAAAAGAGCCTGGCCTATGTGTCGCCCGAGAAAAATCCACGGCAATGGGCAGCCACCCAGAACAACCTCGCCACCACGCTGTCGACTTTGGGTGAGCGCGAGGCCGGGCGCGAAAACCTCGACAAGGCGGCCGCCGCCTTCGAGCAGGCGCTGACGGTCTATACGCGGGAAACTTATCCGGACGATTGGGGCTCCACGTCAGGCAATCTCGGCACCGTCTATTGGCGGCTCGGGCAGCGCGAGACCGGCACGGCGTTGCTCGACAAGGCGGTCGCCACCTTCCGCGCGGCGCTCGAGGTGCAGGGGTCGAAGAAGGTGCCGTTGGAATGGGCGGCGACTGAAAACAATCTCGGCATCGTGCTGTCGGAACTCGGCGAACGCGAGACGACCAGCGACAGTTTTCGCGCCGCCATCGAGGCGCATCGCGCCGCGTTGACAGAGTACAGCCGCGAGCGCGTGCCGCTCGACTGGGCATTGAGCCAGGTCAATCTCGGTGCTGCCCTGTTTCGCCTTGGTGCACGCGAGAAGGACGTCGCAACGCTCGAGCAGTCGGTCGCCGCCTACCAGTCGGCGACGGAGGAAATGACCAGGGAGCGCGCGCCGGCGCAATGGGCGACGATCGAGAACAATATGAGCTCTGCGCTGGAGACGATCGGCGAGATCAATGGCGACATCCCGACGCTGCAGCATGCGCGCGAAGCGGCGGACGCCGCACTCACCGTGTGGACGCGCGAGCATGCGCCGGCAAGCTGGGCCAACGGCCAGCTGACGCTCGGCAATGCCTTGCAGCGTCTCGGCGTGAAGCAGGACGACACCGCGACGCTGCTTAAGGCGGTGTCCGCCTATGAGGCCGCCCTCTCGGAGTATCCGCGTGAAAAGCTGCCGCTCGACTGGGCCTCGCTGCAGCAGAATCTCGGCTCCGCCTATGCCTCGCTCGGCGAGCGCGACACGGGGATCGACTATCTGCAGAAATCGGCAACCGCGTATCGCAGCGCAAAGGAAGTTTACACGGCCACGGCCGCGCCCGCGGAGTTTGCTTCCATCGAGCACAGTCTCGGCAGCACGCTGTCGACCTGGGGCGATCGTGCCGGCGACAGAGCGGTGCTCGAACAGGCGGTCGCCGCCTACGACGCCGCGCTCACCGTGCGGACCAAGGACAATGCAGCGAAGGACTGGGCAAAGACGCAGTATCGGCTGGGTGCCGCCCTTTCGATGCTGGGCAAGGCCGATGGCGGCCCGACCGAAGCGCTCGAACGCTCGGTGACGGCCTATCGTGCGGCGCTCGAAGTGCAGACCCGCGACAGCGATCCGGACGCCTGGGCGGCGACGCAATGGGGGCTCGGCCATGTGCTTCTGGTGCTGGGCGACCGCGTGCAAGACGGCGCCGATTTCAACCAGTCGGTGACGGCGCTCGAAGCGGCTTTGCCCTTTTATGACCTTGCCAGCGTGCCGCAGGATCACGCCCAATTGCAGAACGATCTCGGCAGCGCCTACTACTACCTCGCCGGCGCGAGCAACGATCAGTCGCTCTACCAGAAGGCGGCGACCGCGCATGAAGCAGCCCTTGCCGTCTATGCCACGTTACCCGACCGTACGCTGTGGGCCTCGGTCGAAAGCGATCTCGGCAATGCGCGCATGATGCAGGCGAGTGCGGCTTCCGATCCGGACATCATGGCGAAGTCGGTGCAGGCCTATGAGGCGGCACTAACGGTCACCACCCGTGACAAGGATGCCGATGGCTGGACCCGCAACCAGTCCAATCTGGCAAGCGCCCTGTCGTCGCTGGGCTATTGGCGCAATGACCTCGCCTTGCTGAAACGCTCGGCCGGCATCTACCGCAGCATACAGGCCGTGCGCACCCGGGCTCGCGATCCAGAGCGCTGGGCAACCACGCAGGGGAACCTTGCCAATGTGCTGAGCATGATCGCGGCCAGGGAACCATCGCCTGAAGTGTTCGACGAGGCGATCGCCGTCAATCGGGCGCTGGCCGAAGAGGTTGGCCGAGATCGCGACCCCGACCGCTGGGCGAGCCTGCAGAACGAGGTCGGCTATGCCTTGACGATGGCCGGCCGTTCCGAAAACAACGTTGCCCGTTTCGAGGAGGCGGTGCCGATCTTGCGCGAGGCGATCGCCGTGCAGAAGAAGATCAATTCAGTACCGGCCGTCGCCTTCACCGAAGACAGCCTGTGCGACGTGCTGACCGATTTGGGCACGGCCCGCAAGGACAAGGCGCTTGCCCAAGAGGCGATCGCCGCTTGCCAGGAGGCGCTCGTCGTTTTCAGGGATCGCAAGATGGACGACCTCACCGCCGGCTCCGAGAAGAACCTTGCCGAGGCGCAAGCCTTGCTGGCCGACTTGCACTGACACAGGATTGCCGCGCGTCCAGTTAGACGTGCAAAGGACGCCCCGGCAACGGTCGCTTTTGGCGTTAGTTGCTCTGGCACCTGCGATGGCGCGTGACACCGTTAGTGAGAAGCGTATATTGACATAAAGATATCCTTATGTGACATGAACAGGCTTGTCGCCCAAGGGATAGAAAATGTCGCAGAATTCTGCATCGCTGGATGACCTGTTCGGCCCTGTCGCGGCCAAGCCCGACGGTTCGGAAGTGCTCGCGGCGCTGACCGCGGCGGCGCGCGAGCGCATCCTCATCCTCGACGGCGCCATGGGCACGCAGATCCAGGGGCTTGGTTTCGACGAAGACCATTTCCGCGGCAATGCTTTCGCCGGCTGCGCCTGCCATCAGCAGGGAAACAACGACCTTCTGATCCTGACGCAGCCCGCCGCGATCGAGGAGATCCACTATCAATACGCGATTGCCGGCGCGGATATTCTCGAGACCAACACCTTCTCGTCGACCGCGATCGCCCAGGCCGATTACGGCATGGAGGATGCCGTCTATGCGCTGAACCGCGACGGCGCGCGGCTGGTGCGACGGGCGGCGAAGCGGGCTGAGCAGGAAGACGGCAAGCGCCGCTTCGTTGCCGGCGCGCTCGGGCCAACCAACCGCACCGCCTCGATGTCGCCCGACGTCAACAATCCCGGCTATCGCGCGGTGACCTTCGACGAGTTGCGGCTTGCCTATGGCGAGCAGCTGCGCGGCCTGATCGACGGCGGCGCCGACATCATCCTGATCGAGACCATCTTCGACACGCTGAACGCCAAGGCGGCAATCTTCGCTTGCAACGAGATTTTCATCGAGAAGGGTGTGCACCTGCCGGTGATGATTTCGGGCACCATCACCGACCTTTCCGGCCGCACGCTGTCGGGCCAGACGCCGACGGCTTTCTGGCATTCGGTGCGCCATGCCAATCCCTTCACCATCGGCCTCAACTGCGCGCTCGGCGCCAACGCCATGCGCGCGCACCTGGCCGAAATATCTGATACCGCGGACACTTTCGTCTGCGCCTATCCGAATGCCGGCCTGCCCAATGAATTCGGCAGGTATGACGAGAGCCCGGACTTCATGGCCGCGCAGATCGAGGACTTTGCCAGGGAAGGGCTGGTCAATGT
>NZ_JBFUGJ010000414.1:0-4703 GCF_056402975.1 Mesorhizobium sp. P3_A9
GACCAAGGTTGATACCCAGGGAGGATTCATGTCTGATATTTCGTTGATGGTGAACGGGAGAAGGGTCAGCGGGGTCGCCGAGGATCGAACGCTGCTGGTTCACTTCCTGCGCGAGAATCTCGGCCTGACCGGCACGCATGTCGGCTGCGACACCTCGCAATGCGGGGCCTGCGTCGTTCATGTCGACGGCAGGGCGGTCAAGTCCTGCTCGATGCTCGCCATCCAGGCCTCAGGGTCGACCGTCGTAACGATCGAAGGCCTTGCCAACGGCGCCGACCTGCATCCCGTGCAGGCCGCCTTCAAGGAACATCACGGCCTGCAATGCGGCTTCTGCACGCCAGGCATGATCATGACGGCAACCGACATGATCGCCCGCCATCCCGAGGGCCTCGACGAGGCGACGGTGCGGGCCGAGCTGGAAGGCAACATCTGTCGCTGCACCGGCTACCACAACATCGTCAAGGCGATCCTCGCCGCATCGAAGACGATGTCGAAGGGGGCCGCCAAGGCCAAAGCGAAACAAGCTGCGTGAACGAAGCAGTAGGTCAGTAAGGCAGTAGGGCAGTAGGGAACCGGAACCAATTTTTCCCCACTGCCGTACTGCCCTACTCACCTACTCCCCCTACAATCTCGGGAGGAATTTCTATGGGTATTGAAGGTGTTGGCGCTCGGGTCGCGCGCAAGGAAGACAAAAGGTTCATCACCGGCGCCGGCCGCTATGTCGACGACATGGTGGTTCCCGGCATGAAGCATGCGGCCTTCGTGCGCAGTCCGCACGCGCATGCGCAGATCAAGAAGATCGACGTCAAGAAGGCGCAAGCCATGCCTGGCGTCATCGGTGTCTTGACCGGTAAGGAACTCAAGGCCGACGGCATCGGCAACCTTATCTGCGGCTGGATGATCCATTCCAAGGATGGTTCGCCGATGAAGATGGGCGCGTGGTCGCCACTGGCCTTCGACAAGGTCCGCTATGTCGGCGACGCAGTGGTCATCGTCGTCGCCGAGACCAAGGGCCAGGCACGCGATGCGGCCGAGGCGGTCGAGATCACCTACAAGGAATTGAAGGCCGTCGTCGATGCTTCCAAAGCAATGGACAAGGGCGCGCCGCAGATCCATCCGGAGGCCGAAAACAACCTGATCTTCGATTGGGACATCGGCAATGCCGACGACACCGCCGCCGCGTTCAAGAAGGCAGCCCATGTCATCAAGATGGACATCATCAACAACCGGCTGGTTCCCAATGCCATGGAGCCGCGCGCGGCTCTCGGCCACTATGACAAGGCCGAGGACCATTACACCTGCTGGACGACGTCGCAGAACCCGCATGTCGCGCGGCTGGTGATGAGCGCCTTCTACAATGTCGCGCCGGAAAACAAGCTGCGCGTCATCGCGCCGGATGTCGGCGGCGGTTTTGGCTCGAAGATCTATATCTATCCGGAAGAGATCGTCTGCCTGTGGGCCTCGAAGAAGACCGGCGTTCCGGTGAAATGGGTGGCTGACCGCACCGAAAGCTTCCTCACCGACGCGCATGGCCGCGACCACCACACCCATGCCGAAATGGCTTTCGACGCGGACCACAGGATCCTTGGCCTCAAGGTCGAAACAAAGGCCAATCTCGGCGCCTACATGTCGCTGTTCTCGTCGGCGACCCCGACCTATCTCTACGCGACGCTGCTGTCGGGCCAGTACAACATCCCGGCGATCCACGCCAATGTGAAGGCGATCTACACCAACACMGCMCCYGTCGATGCCTACCGCGGGGCAGGGCGGCCGGAAGCAACTTTCGTCATGGAACGCATGATGGAAACCGCCGCGCGCCAGTTCGGCGTTTCGCCGGCGGACTTGCGGCGCAAGAATTTCGTCACCACCTTCCCGCACCAGACGCCGGTCATCATGTGTTATGATGCCGGCGACTACGCGGCCTCKCTCGAYGCSGCGATGAAGGCKTCSGAYTATGCCGGCTTTGCCAAGCGCAAGGCYGCSGCSGCCAAGMARGGGCTGCTGCGCGGCATCGGCATGAGCTGCTACATCGAGGCCTGCGGCATCGCGCCGTCGGCGGCGGTCGGCTCGCTCGGCGCCGGCGTCGGCCTGTGGGAATCGGCCGAGGTGCGGGTCAACGCCGTCGGCACGATCGAGGTGCTGACCGGCTCGCACAGCCATGGCCAGGGCCACGAGACGACGTTCGCGCAACTCGTCAATGAGCGCTTCGGCGTGCCGATCGATTCTGTTTCGATCGTCCATGGCGACACCGACAAGGTGCAGATGGGCATGGGCACTTACGGTTCGCGCTCGGGCGCGGTCGGCATGTCGGCCATCGTCAAGGCGCTCGACAAGGTCGAGGCCAAGGCCAAGAAGATCGCAGCCCACCTGCTCGAGGCCGACGAGGGCGACATCGTCATCGAGAACGGCGCGCTGAAGGTTGCCGGTACCGACAAGAACGTGCCGTGGTTCCAGGTGGCGCTTGCCGCCTATACCGCCCACAATCTGCCGGCAGGCATGGAGCCCGGGCTGAAGGAAACGGCCTTTTACGATCCGTCCAATTTCACCTTCCCGGCAGGCTGCTACATCTGCGAGGTCGAAATCGATCCGGAGACCGGAACGACGGAGATCGTGCAGTTCGTGGCGGCCGACGATTTCGGCAACATCATCAATCCGATGATCGTCGAAGGCCAGGTGCATGGCGGCATCGCGCAAGGGATCGGCCAGGCGCTGCTGGAAGGCGCTCACTACGACGCCGGCGGACAGCTGCTGACGGCGAGCTACATGGATTACACCATGCCGCGCGCCGGCGACCTGCCGTCGTTCAAGGTCTCGACCTCGAACACGCCATGTCCGGGCAATCCGTTGGGGATCAAGGGCTGTGGCGAGGCCGGCGCCATCGGCTCGCCGCCGGCGGTGATCAACGCCATCACCGATGCCATCGGCAGCAACGATCTCGCCATGCCAGCATCGCCATCCACCGTGTGGGCAGCGATCCGCGCCACGACGAAGCACTGAGGAGGAAAAGCCATGTACTCGGTCAACTATCACCGTGCCGCCTCGGTCGCTGACGCCGCCAAGCTCGTGAAGAGCGGCGACGCCAGGCTGCTCTCCGGCGGCATGACCTTGATCCCCGCCATGAAGACGCGGCTTGCCGCGCCCTCCGACCTTGTTGATCTGTCACGCATCAAGGATCTGCAGGGGATAAAAGTGTCGGGCAAGACGGTCACYATCGGYGCCGCCACCACGCAYTTCGAYGTTGCCAAYGACGAGAAGCTGCGCAAGGCCTGTCCGGCGCTTGCCCATCTGGCGTCGCTAATCGGCGATCCGGCAGTGCGCCACAAAGGCACGATCGGCGGTTCGATCGCCAACAATGATCCGGCGGCGGACTATCCGGCGGCACTTCTGGCGCTCGGCGCCACCATCGTCACCAACAAGCGCGAAATATCAGCAGACAAGTTCTTCAAGGGGCTGTTCGAAACCTCATTGAAGGATGGCGAGATCGTCACGGCTGTTACCTTMACCGCACCGGCAAAGGCGGCCTACGAAAAATTCCGTAACCCGGCCTCGCGCTATGCGATCGTCGGCGTGTTCGTGGCCAAGGGCAAGGATGGCGTCAGCGTAGCCGTCACCGGTGCCGGCGATGACGGYGTMTTCCGYTCGAARGAGATCGAGGCGGCACTGGCGAAGAATTTCGACGCTGCATCGCTCGCCGGCGTGAAAGTGCCGGCGAAGAACCTGATGAGCGACATCCACGCTTCCGCCGACTACCGCGCCAATCTGATCGCGGTCATGGCCAAGCGTGCCGTGGCAGCTGCCAACGCCTGACGCGAGTCAGCAGTCGTGGACAAGGAGAGGGGCCGTAGTGGCCCCTTTTTCGTCTGTGGCGACCTGTAGCCACCCAATTCCTGGTGGAATCGCCTCAGCGCCCCATCCCGTTGCTTGAAGCAATTCCGGCGCGTGCTCGTCCGGAAACTGCATCAGCGGCAATCTCGCACTTGCACAAACAAATATTGCACTGCAATATGATTTTGGGCGGGAATGCGAGCTGGGTTCGGAGAGCGTATCGCCGTGCCCTTTCGCATGCCAATGCGAAGGGATCGGCATGTCCGAAATTTCCGCGACCCATATGGTTCCGTCCCGATCCGTCGTCGACAGATCGGCCCGGACAAGACTGGCCTATCTCGATGGCTGGCGCGGCCTGTCGATCGCCCTGGTGCTGATCGGGCACTTTTTTCCTGTTCCGGGAATCAATCTTGGCGTGCTGGGCGTCGAATTCTTCTTCGTGCTCAGCGGCCGGCTGATGGGCGAAATCCTGTTCATCGAGCGCTACCCGCTGAAGAAGTTCTTCAAGCGCCGTTTCTCGCGCATCTACCCGGCACTACTGGTGTTCGTCATCGTTGCCATGGTCGCGCTCTCCGGCACGTTCATCGCCTTCAAGTGGAAGGCGGCGCTGACGGCGCTGACATTCACCTACAACTACGCCGGAATTCTTGTCACCCGGGCCGGGGCGCTGGACCATATCTGGTCGCTTTGCGTCGAGGAGCATGCCTACATCATCCTGGCGCTGATCAGCGCACTCGTCTCCAGCCGCAACCGCGTCATCCCGCTGCTGGTGGCGCTGGCCTTGCTCGCCATGGCCAACGGCGCGATTTCGTACTGGGTGTTCAAGTTGGACTACGAGGCCACTTACTGGCGCACCGATGTGCACATCGCTTCGATCC
>NZ_JBFUGJ010000415.1:0-4699 GCF_056402975.1 Mesorhizobium sp. P3_A9
ATCCGGCCGGGTTCGATTTCGAGCCGATAATGCTCCGCGTAATGCTCGGCGATCGCCTTGCGCAGACCAGCCAGACCCAACGTGTCGGTGTAGCCTATGCGGCCGTGCTCCAAGGCCTTGGCCGCGGCGGCGCGAACCCGTGCGGGCGCCGGATCGGATGGCTGGCCGACCGCCATGGAAATCACCGGCACGCCCTGGGCCTTGAGCCTGTTCGCCTCGGCCAGRATGTCCATGGCGTGGAACGGCTCGACATTGCCGCGACGTGAGAGCGAAACGACCATTTTATCCCTATCCCGACGGTTGGGCACGCCATGCCTTGAATACATGCGCCGCACAAATGCCCGATTGATGTGAGGATCACAAGTTGAGGAAGTTTTCCGGTGCCGACTTTTCATCTTTCGCCCGCTCGTCTACCAGTGGACACGTCATGTTGAGCCGACCCAGATCTACGATTGCCCGGATTGCGCGTGTTTTCACGACGCTTTCGCTTGGCGTCGCGGTTGCCGTGGCGAGTTCGGCCACCGCCTTCGCCCAGAACGTGCCGGTGGTACGCGATGCCGAGATCGAGGCTCTGGTGCGCGACTACGCGCGGCCGATCTTCAAGGCGGCGGGGCTCGCGAATGACGGCATCGATATCGTGCTGGTCAATGATTCCAGCTTCAACGCTTTCGTCACCGGGCGCCGGCTGTTCATCAACACCGGCGCGCTGATGACGGCGGAAACGCCCAATGAGATCATCGGCGTCATCGCGCATGAGGCCGGCCATATCGCCGGCGGCCACCAGCAGAAACTGCGTGACCAGCTCGAACGCGCCAAGACGATGGCCATCATCGCGACATTGCTTGGCGCCGGCGCGATGGTTGCCGGTGCGACCACCAACAGCCGCGGCCTGGCTGGCGCCGGCATGGGTGTGGCCGCCGGCGGCGGCGAGATGGCACAGCGCAGCATCCTCGCCTACCAGCGCACCGAGGAGATCACGGCCGACCGTTCGGCGATAACCTATCTCAACGCCACCGGCCAGTCCGGCATGGGCATGCTGAAGACGTTCCGGCGCTTCCAGACCGCGCTGTCGCTGTCGGGTGCGCAAGTCGATCCCTATCGGATCAGCCACCCGATGCCGCAGGAGCGCATCGCCAATCTCGAAGTGCTGGTGACGCAGAGCCCCAATGTCGACAAGGTCGACCCGCAGACGCTGCAGCAGCGCCATGACATGATGCGGGTGAAGATCGCCGTCTATATGGAAGGCCAGGCCACCGCGGCGCGGCTGATGCAAAAGATGAGGGGCAGCCTTGCAGCACAATATGGCGATGCCCAATCGACCTATCTTTACGGTGACATCGCCGGCGCACTCGCCAAGACCAACGCGCTGATCAAGGCGCAACCCAAGAATGCCTATTTCCAGGAGTTGCGCGGCGACATCTTGATGAAGGCGAACAAGCCCAAGGACGCGACGGAAGCCTACGAAAAGGCGGTCAGCCTCGATCCGGTCCGGTCCGGCTTGCTGCCTGTCTCGCTTGGCCAGGCGCTGATGGCGGTCGGCACGCCCGACACGCTGAAGAAGGCCGTCGTACAGATCAACAATGGCTTGGGGCGCGACAAGGAAAATTCCGCCGGCTACCGCTATCTGGCGCAGGCTTACGGCGAACTGGGAGACATACCAGGCGCCGAGCTTGCCACCGCCGAAGGTCACTTCTATTCCGGCAATTACAAGGATGCGAAGATCTTCGCCATGCGGGCGCAGCAGCAGATGAAGCGCGGCGAGCCGCGTTGGATACGAGCCCAGGACATCATAAACTACAAATCGTCTAGCAAGATCTAGTGAACCTTCAGGCGACGCGCTGCGACACAGCCGCACCGGGAAACAGGCAAAAGGAACGAGAACGATGAAAAAGGCACTGCTGCTGGGCACCACGGGGATTGCTGTAGCCCTTGCCATGCTGGCTTTCGGTTTCGTGGCCGGCAGCCCGCAGATTGCCAAGGCCGGTACGGCGCAGCCTGTCCAGACGGCGCAGCCTGTCGAGACGGCGCAGCCTGTCCAGACCGCAGGGGCCGACACCAAGGCGGCCGATACCAAGATCGACCGCGCCGAGGTCGAAGGGATCATCCGCGACTACCTCTTGAAGAACCCGGAAGTGCTSCTCGAAGTGCAGGACGCGCTCGAGGCCAAGCAGAAGGAGGAACAGCGCCTCGCCGCGCTCGGCGTCATCAAGAACGCCAAGGACCAGATCTTCAACTCCAGCTTCGACGGCATCGTCGGCAACCCGAACGGCAAGGTGACGATCGTCGAGTTCTACGACTACAATTGCGGCTTCTGCAAACGCGCCATCGACGACATGCGGGCGCTGACCAAATCCGATCCGGATCTGCGCTTCGTACTCAAGGAATTCCCGATCCTCGGCCCGGATTCGCAAAAGGCCAGCGTCGTCTCGATGGCCTTCCACCTGATGATGCCGGAAAAGTACGGCGAGTTCCACAATGCCCTGCTCGGCGGCCAGGGACGCGCCACCGAAGCGACGGCGATCAAGATTGCGCTTTCGCTCGGCGCCGACGAGGCGACTTTGCGCGAAAAGATGAAGGATCCGTCGATCAGCGAGGCCTTCTCCAAGACCTACGATCTTGCCAATAAGCTGGCGATCACCGGAACGCCGTCCTATGTCGTCGGCAATGAGGTGGTGTTCGGGGCTCTCGGGCAGGAGGTGCTGGCGGAAAAGATCGAGGCGGCGAAAGCCGCGCTTTGATCAGCCGGGGGTTTTCTTCACCGGCGCATTTCGGCCTGTTGTGGACAGTGAAAGAACGCACTTGCGCTCTTTTCGCGGACGGCTATGCCCGGTATAGAGGCCCAGCGCGCCGGTTTGATACCGGCGCCGGAAAAGGTCGGCTTTTTTGAAAACGGTTTTCGTCCTGAACGGTCCCAATCTAAACGCGCTCGGCAAGCGCGAGCCGGGCATTTATGGCGGCAAGACGCTTGCCGCGATTGCCGACGACTGCAAGCAGGCCGGCGCGTCGCTTGGGCTCGAGATCGATTTCCGCCAGTCGAACCATGAGGGCGATCTTGTCGACTGGATCCAAGAAGCCGGTGACAAGGCTGCCGGCATCGTCATCAATCCCGGTGCCTACAGCCATACCTCGATCGCGATCCACGACGCCATCCGTTCGGTCGCGCCGCTGCCGGTCGCCGAAGTTCACCTTTCCAACATCCATGCGCGGGAATCATTCCGCCACGTCTCCATGGTCGCGCCGGTCGCCGTCGGCATGATCTGTGGCTTTGGGCCGCTCGGCTACACGCTGGCGCTACAGGCGCTGGCCGCACGCCTATGACCGGCCAACAAACAGAAGGCTCGAAAATKTCGATAAAGAAGACCGGTGTTGACCAGCAACTGATCCGCGATCTGGCGGGCATACTGAACGACACCAACCTGACCGAGATCGAGGTTGAACTGGGTGACCTGAAGGTGCGCGTGTCGCGGCAGGCGCCTGCCGTCCACGCGATTGCGGCCCCCCAGCCCACCTATGCGCCAGCTGCCGCCCAAACCGCTGCAGCGGCAGCGCCGGCGGTGGTCGACGTGTCGAAGAACGCGGTCACCTCGCCGATGGTCGGCACTGCCTATCTGGCGCCGTCGCCCGACGCCAAGGCGTTCATCGAGGTCGGCCAGAAAGTCAAGGAAGGCCAGACGCTGCTGATCATCGAGGCGATGAAGACGATGAACCAGATTCCTTCGCCGCGCGCCGGCACGGTGACGGCGATCCTGTTCGAGGATGCTTCACCGGTCGAATACGGCATGCCGCTCGTCGTGATCGAGTAGAGCGGGCAGTATGTTCCAAAAAATCCTCATCGCCAATCGCGGCGAAATCGCCCTTCGGGTGCTGCGCGCCTGCAAGGAACTCGGCATCCAGACGGTGGTGGTGCATTCGACCGCCGACGCCGACGCCATGCATGTGCGGCTGGCCGACGAGAGCGTGTGCATCGGYCCGCCRCCRTCGCGCGACAGCTATCTCAACATCCAYCAGATCGTCGCGGCCTGCGAGATCACCGGCGCCGACGCCGTGCATCCGGGCTACGGCTTCCTGTCGGAGAACGCCAAGTTCGCCGACATATTGGCCGCGCACAACATCACCTTCATCGGCCCGTCCGGCGACCACATCCGCATCATGGGCGACAAGATCGAAGCCAAGCGCACGGCCAAGCGCCTCGGCATTCCGGTGGTGCCCGGTTCGGACGGCGCCGTCACCGATCAGAAGGAAGCCAGGCGCATTGCCGCCGAGATCGGCTATCCCGTGATCATAAAGGCATCGGCAGGTGGTGGCGGGCGCGGCATGAAGGTTGCCCTTACCGAGGCTGACCTCGAGATCGCCTTGCAGACAGCGAGCACGGAAGCCGGTGCGGCCTTCGGCGACGATGCCGTCTACATCGAGAAATACCTGGAAAAGCCGCGCCACATCGAGGTGCAGGTGTTCGGCGACGGCTTCGGCCGCGGCGTGCATTTCGGCGAGCGCGACTGTTCTCTGCAACGCCGCCAYCARAAAGTCTGGGAAGAGGCGCCCTCGCCGGCCCTCAACGCCGAGGAGCGAGCCCGCATCGGCGGTATCTGCGCCAACGCCATTGCCGATCTCGGCTATTCCGGCGCCGGCACGATCGAATTCCTTTACGAGAATGGCGAGTTCTATTTCATCGAGATGAACACGCGCCTGCAGGTCGAGC
>NZ_JBFUGJ010000416.1:0-4683 GCF_056402975.1 Mesorhizobium sp. P3_A9
GTTCTCGCCGATCTGTCGGCGCGAAAACTGAAGCGCATTCATCTTGTCGGCCATTCAATGGGCGGCGCCGTGGCGATGTTGATGGCGTTGGCCGAGCCCGACAAAGTGGCCTCGCTGACGCTTCTGGCTCCGGGAGGGCTTGGCCCCGAGATCAATGGCCCGCTGCTGCGCCGCTACGCCAGCGCACGGGATTCCTCCGAGATTCGCGACTGCCTTATCGCCATGTCCAGCCCCCACAGCCAGCCCTCGGAACGTATCGTCGATGTGCTTTGCGAGATGCGTGGGCGGCCCGGCCAGGTGCAGAAACTCGCTGAAATCGCGGCCGCCATGACCGCTGATGATCGGCAAGGCGTTGTCCCACGTGACCGTCTCGACGGGCTTAACATGCCTGTCATGGTGGTGTGGGGTGCCGACGATGTGGTGCTGCCCTCCACCCAGGCGGATGACCTGCCGGCGCATTTTCATGTGCATCATGTGCTGGAGGCCGGCCACATGCTGGCCGAGGAAGCGCCCGATCTCGTTGCCGACATCGTTCGCCGCAACATGAACCGCCGTGCCAGGCCGCATCGTCCGAATTTGGCAGCGACTGGCTAACCTTTTCGCGTGTCCCGGACACGTCTATCTCGCCAGTGCATTTTGCCGGCGGCTGTGTTAACCCCGTGTTAACCAAACCCGCGAGGCAGACGCCGATGAAGGACGCAGGCGAAAAGATCGATCCGTCAAGAAAACTGTCCGATGCCATCCGTGATGTGAAGAACGCCTTCGCCGATCGCGACGATGTCGTCGTCGACATGCGCGAGGCGCATCGCATGCGCCTCGATCTGCTGGCCGCCGAACTTGCACCCGTCTTTGCCGATGTTCCCGCCGACATGGACAATTTCGACTTCGTCGTTTCCTCGGGGCTGCAGCCGCGCCTGTGGATCGATGCCGTCAGCCATGTCGCGATGGGGCGCGATCGCCGCACCTACCGCTTCCTCAAGGACACCCGCATCGGCCGTGTGGTGCTGGCCGAATCGACCGACATGAAGCCGGTTGCCGATTCCGTGACGCGCTATGTCGCCGAGCGCGTCGTCGAGCGGCAGAGGATGATGGAAGGCGGGGTCGAGGCCGCCGGCATGAAACGCGCCGCGGTGGCGGAAGCCGAGCCGCCGCTGCGGTCGCCGCAACGCAGCAAGGGCTGGTCGGCCTTCCTGTCAGGCCTTGGCCTGGTCGCCGCCGGCGCGCTGGTCGGCCTGGCGGTGTCGGTCGCCCTGTTCTGGGACCGCATCGTGGCGATGGGGCTCAGCCTGCGGCCGTAGCGGCGGCGGCCGGCACGCCAATCTCCAGCGTCTGCAGATCGGCAGGCGGCATCGCCGGCCCGGTCAGGCCGCGCCGCGTCAGGCGGATGCGCCAATTGCCCTTTTCGCCGTCGATGTCGAACAGATTGTACTGTGCCGCCGGATGCTTGCCGCCCGGCGCCTGGCCGGCGGCGGCGACGCCGACCACCGGAATCCGGACCGCCCTGGTACCGATGAAGAACAGCGACGGCAGATGCGAATGGCCGTGCAGGACAAGCTCGGCGCCATGGCGGCGGATGATCTTGTGAAAGCGTGAAATCCCGAACAGCCGCTTGTGCTGCGAGACCGCGCCGCGCACCGGCGGATGATGGATCATGATCGCGCGAAACAGGCCTTGCCCGCCGGTGTCGCGAAGGATCTTGCCGAGCCGCTCCGCCTGCCCTTCCATGAAGAAACCATTGGCCATGAAAGGTGCCGTGGCGCGCGCCGTCGAGACGCCGATCAGCGCGACATTGCCGCGCACGCGCAGATAGGGGAACGCGTTGCGGTCGACCGGCGTGTTGACGCCGTCGCCACTCATCCACGCCGCCCATGACCGGCAGACCTTGTCAAAGGCCCCGGGCACATAGGCGTCGTGGTTTCCCGGAACCACGGAAACGTCGTGCGGCGATCCCAGCGTCTCCAGCCAGTGTTTGGCCATCTCGATCTCGCCGTCGAGCGCCAGATTGACCAGGTCGCCGGTGACCGCGAGGTGGTCGGGATTCTGCGCCTTGATGTCGGCGGTGATGGCGTCGATGACGGCATCATGCATGTGGCGGCGGCGGTTGCGCTGCCAGTTGACGTAGCCGAGCACGCGCTTGGAGGCGAGATCGCGATAGGATACATCGGGGAGCGGCCCCAGATGGACATCGGAAATATGCGCGAGCCTGAACATGTTTCTTTCATAGGCGACGCGCGTCCTCCTTGCTACAAAAGCTTGGCTTTCCACCCACGGTTTCGCTAGCGATGACGAACGATCCTGAAACCGCTTTCCGCCAGACCGGATGGGCGGGGCTTCGGGCCAGGCTGTTTCACCTCTATTTCTTGCTGCGGCGGCCAATGACGCTCGGCGTGCGCGGCCTCGTCCATGACACCGCGACGAATTCCGTTTTCCTCATCCGCCACACCTATGTGCCTGGCTGGCAGCTTCCAGGCGGCGGCGTCGAGGTCGGCGAAACGCTGGCCGAAGCACTGGCGCGCGAACTGGCAGAGGAAGGCAACATCGCGCTGAACGCGCCGACGCTGCTGAARTCGATGCATTTCAACCGCCGCTCCAGCCGCCGCGACCATGTCGGCTTCTATCTCATCGAGCACTTCAGCCAGACGGCGCCGAAGCAGCCGGACCACGAGATCGCCGAGGCCGGCTTCTTCCCGCTCGATCGCTTGCCAAAGGATACGACGCCAGCAACGCTGCGGCGCATCGCCGAGGTTTTTGGGGACGAACCCGCGTCGCCCTATTGGTAAGCTTGCCTTAGCTGTTTAAAAATTTTTGAGGTGTATTGATCAAGAAAATACACGGGGGGCGGTTCCATGGATGTCGAACAAGTAGAATCAGTAAGCGTTTGGCCCTATGTCGGCTTTTATAGTCTGATGATGGTCGGCTTGACCGCCGTTTTTATCGGCATAGCGATGCTGTTTCCGTCGCTACCGGACAGCTTCAGCCATGCAAGCGGCTTCGCCATTACGTTCGGGTCGACCTCTTTCGCCTCTTATAAATTCATCAAGCGGAACCTTCGGCTTTTCAATCGAGAAGAATATTGGAAGATAACGCTTTTTTCGTCTCTAGCCTCGTGCCTGCTTTCATTCGTTTTCTTAGGCCTTGCTGTTGCGGGCGGAGCCATGCCGGGAAGCGATACAATGCCTGCTCTCGTCTGGGTTTTCATCCTGTTGCTTGCCGGGCTTGTGGTTTTCGCTATCAACGCCTGGGGCTATTCCAGCCGCATGGGCAAGAATTTCCTGAAAGCGGAGCTTGCCAGACAGGCGCGCATCAACACCGAGACCTTCAGGTAAGGTCTCGGCGATTTCAGATTCCGAACCGCCCTCGATCATGCGGCGCGCCATAGTCGAGTTCCGGTCCCACCGGCACGATCCGTGTCGGATTGATCGTTTCGTGGCTGGCGTAATAATGCGCCTTGATATGATGCAGGTTCACGGTCCCGGCGACACCAGGCACCTGGTAGAGGTCGCGCAGATAGTTCGACAGGTTCGGATAGTCGGCGATGCGGCGCAGATTGCATTTGAAATGGCCGACATAGACCGGATCGAAGCGCACCAGCGTGGTGAACAGTCGCCAGTCGGCCTCGGTGATCTGGTCGCCGACGAGATAGCGCTGTTTTGACAGCCGCGCCTCCAGCGTATCCAGCGCCGCGAACAATTCGCCGAACGCCTCTTCATAGGCGCGCTGCGTGGTGGCGAAGCCGGCGCGGTAGACGCCGTTGTTGACCGCGGGATAGACCAGCGCGTTAACGCGGTCGATCTCGCTACGCAAATGCTCGGGATAGAAGTCGAGGCTTGCATCGCCCCATGCGTCGAAGGCTGAATTGAGCATCCGGATAATTTCGGAAGACTCATTGGAGACGATGGTCTGCTCTTTTTTGTCCCACAGCACCGGCACCGTCACCCGGCCGGAATAGGCGGGATCGGCCTTGGCATAGATCTGGTGCAGGAAATCGAGGCCGTAGAGCGTATCGCCCGTGGCGCCGTCATCAGCCAGGAATGTCCAGCCATTSGCKCCCATGAARTGATGCACGACCGAGACGGARATGAYGCCYTCGAGCTTYTTCARSGCGCGAAAGATCAGCGTCCGGTGCGCCCACGGRCARGCGAGCGAGACATARAGGTGATAGCGCCCGGGCTCGGCCYTGAAGCCGCGCGTCCGGCCTTCGGCCGGCGCCCCGTCAACGGTGACCCAGTCGCGCCATTGCGACTGCGTCCTCATGAACCTGCCGCCATTGTCCGCCGTATCGTACCAGCGATCCTGCCACCTGCCTTCGACAAGCAATCCCATGCAAATCTCCTTGCGTCCTTTCGTGCAATGTAGGCGCAAGGCTGCCCTGTCGAAGACGTCAGGCGTTGAACAGACCGTCACTTGACGGAGACGGCGGACATATCAGGCCGATTGCAGCGGTCGAAAATTGATGCTAGCGGACACTCCGCATGTTCGACTTTGCTTTGATCCGGTTTGACCGACGACGAAAGGGCGCCCGCGCTTGATGAAGCGCTGACTGGCGAATGCTGCCGTTTGCAGCAAACCTTTCCTCCTTTACCGGATCGCAAAGACCATGAGCCTTGCCGACGTGAAATACCTGCCGGAAACCCCGGCGCACGACCTCCAGATCGAAGCCATCAATGACGAAGCCTTCGGGCC
>NZ_JBFUGJ010000417.1:0-4664 GCF_056402975.1 Mesorhizobium sp. P3_A9
GTCATAGACCATCTGGTGCTGCTGGACGCGGCTTTTTCCGCGAAAGCTCTCGGCAACGACTTCGGCAGCATAATGGTCGCCATCGCCGGCGAGGTCGCGGATCGTCACCTTGGCGTCCGGAATGCCGTCCTTGATCAGTTTTTCGATGTCGTGGGCATCCATTGCCATTGTGCAATTCCTGTTTCGGGCGGGCGGCGGCGCCCGTGCGATGAGAGTCGGGGTAAACCTAAAGCCTTTCCGGCCGCGATTGAAGCCGTTCCGCACAGCACTGGCGCAATTGTCGCCTACGACGCACTGTCGTCCGGACGGGCAGCATCGGCTGTGGGGTCGTCTTCACGCATCGAGAAGGCGCGGCCAAGGCTGAAGACCAGCACGTAGAGCGGGATGTTGACCGCCAGGTTGGCGATCGRCAGATAGCTGGTCATCCGCCAGACGGGCGAGAAGAACGGCTGGCCGTAACCATCGCAGGCCAGCGAAGAGCCATACTCCCACAGGGCTCCGAGGATGGCTGCAACGGCGAAAAGCTTGATGCAGGTGACGACCCGGCCTGTCCTTGCGGGTTCCGGCAAAAGCCGGCTCCAAAGCACGAGGCAGACGATCGGAACCGCATAGATCAGGTTCTGCAGCACCAGCATGGGCAGCGTGCCATTGGCCGAAGCCAGGAACTGCTCACGCCTTTCCAGCAGCGGGCAAAGCTCGCTCGAGGTCGTCGACAGCAGGAAAAAGACGAACGGCCCGAGGAGCCAGAAGAAGAACAGCGACGGCCAGAAGACGACTGCAAGCAGCGCCCGGACGGCCAGTTTCCTGTGATCGAGCATGATCTTTTTCCGAAAACCGGGTTCCACTTTTCGGGATCATGCTCTGCTCAACTGGCCTGGTCCATGAAGCGGGGGAACCAGCCTTCATGAGCGGCGGTCAAGTCGCTGACCGGGATTGCCCTGGCGTCGCCGAGCTTCAGCGTGTTGCCACCGGTCGAGCCGATCCACGGCGCGAAGATGCCGAGTTCGCCCTGCTGCTTGCGGATGGAGTCCCATTCCTCGCCATGCGGATCGATCGACAGCGTCAGCAGATAGCGGCCCTGATCCTCGCCGAACCAGACCGGGATCGGGTCGGTGCCGACCAGCCCGGGAACGGTCGCGCCGATGCCCGACGCCATCGCCATTTCAGCCAAAGCCACGGCGATGCCGCCATCGGAAACGTCATGGGCAGCCGTGACGATGCCCGATGCGATCAGCGAGCGCACATGATCGCCGACGCGCTTTTCATGCGCGAGATCGACCGGTGGCGGCGGACCGTCGGTGCGGCCATGGATGTCCCTGAAATAGACGGACTGGCCAAGATGCGTGCCCCAGGAGGCGGGGGCGCCGACCAGTAGGATCATCTGGCCCTCAGCCGCAAAGCCGGTCCGCACCATCTTCGACCAATCGGCGATCAGGCCGACGCCGCCAATCGTCGGTGTCGGCAGGATGCCCTGGCCRTTGGTCTCGTTGTAGAGCGAGACATTGCCSGAYACGATCGGGAAGCCGAGYGCGCGGCAKGCRTCGCCRATGCCTTTCACSGCGCCRACCAGCTGGCCCATGATCTCGGGCCGCTCAGGATTGCCGAAATTGAGGTTGTCGGTGGCGGCCAGCGGCAAGGCCCCGGTGGCGGTGAGATTGCGCCAGCATTCGGCGACAGCCTGCTTGCCGCCTTCGTAAGAATCGGCCTCGCAATAGCGCGGCGTCACGTCGGAGGAGAAGGCGAGCGCCTTGGTCGCATGGCCTTCCACCCGCACCACGCCGGCATCGCCGCCGGGAAGCTGCAGCGAATTGCCCTGGATCAACGTGTCATATTGCTCCCACACCCAACGGCGCGACGACAGGTCCGGGCCGCCGAGCAGCTTGAGCAGCGCATCGGCAACGTCGGCCTGCGGAACGTCATTGGCGGCAAGCGGCGCCGGCTTCTTCGGCTCGATCCAGGGCCGGTCATATTCCGGCGCCTTGTCGCCGAGATCCTTGATCGGCAGATCAGCGACCTGGTCGCCCTGATGCAGCACGCGGAAGCGCAGGTCGTCGGTGGTCTTGCCGACAATGGCGAAGTCGAGGCCCCATTTGTGGAAGATCGCCTCGGCTTCCTTTTCCTTCTCGGGGCGCAGCACCATCAGCATGCGCTCCTGGCTTTCCGACAGCATCATCTCGTAGGCGCTCATGCGCTCCTCGCGCACCGGCACCTTGTCGAGGTCAAGCTCAATGCCGAGGTCGCCCTTGGCGCCCATTTCGACCGCCGAACAGGTGAGGCCGGCCGCGCCCATGTCCTGGATGGCGATGACGGCGCCCGACGCCATCAGTTCGAGGCAGGCCTCGAGCAGGCATTTTTCGGTGAAGGGATCACCGACCTGCACGGTCGGGCGCTTCTCGTCGATCTTGTCGTCGAATTCGGCCGACGCCATGGTGGCGCCACCGACGCCGTCGCGGCCGGTCTTGGCGCCGAGATAGACGACCGGCAGGCCGACGCCCTTGGCTTCCGACAGGAARATGGCATCGGTCTTGGCGAGGCCCGCGGCAAAGGCGTTGACCAGGATGTTGCCGTTGTAGCGGGCGTCGAAATTGACCTCGCCGCCGACCGTCGGCACGCCGAAGGCGTTGCCGTAGCCGCCGACGCCGGAAACCACGCCGCTGACCAGATGCCGCGTCTTGGGGTGGTCCGGTGCGCCGAAGCGCAGCGCGTTCATCGCCGCGATCGGCCGCGCGCCCATGGTGAAGACGTCGCGCAAAATGCCGCCGACGCCGGTCGCCGCGCCCTGGTAAGGCTCGATGTAGGAGGGATGGTTGTGGCTCTCCATCTTGAAGACGACGCAGTCGCCGTCACCAATGTCGACCACGCCGGCATTCTCGCCCGGCCCCTGGATGACCTGTGGCCCGGTGGTGGGCAGCGTGCGCAGCCACTTCTTCGAGGATTTGTAGGAACAGTGCTCGTTCCACATCGCCGAGAAGATGCCGAGCTCGGTAAAGCTCGGCTCGCGTCCGACGAGGTCGAGGATGCGCTGATATTCGTCGGGCTTCAGCCCGTGCGCGGCAATGAGCTCTGGGGTGATCGGCACGGTATTGGAAATGGTCATGGGCGGCGATTTATGTCCATGGGAGCGGGGATTTTGAGTCCCCTCATATCGCAAGCTTTGCGGCCGATACACCCGTCGAGCGTGGAAAAAAGACAGAAAGCAACAAGGTGATGACCGGGATGGCCTTCACAGTGTGGAATGCAAAGCCGAATGGAACGCTACGATGTGCCGGCCGTTAGGTCTCAACCACTCAGGAGACCGGACCATGGCGACCAAGCAAGGCAAGAAAGACAATCGCCTCTCGGACAAGGAGGCCATGCATATTGCCGAGACCACCGACGTTTCGCCCGGACAGGCCAAGGAACTGGCTGAAAAGCTCGGCAAGGACAAGGCCAGGAAGGAAGCAGCCAACTTCAAGGCCGAAGGCTGAGCCAGGCCGAGCTCTCTCAGGAGAAGCTGTCGTAGCCGGCGCGGCCCTCATCGAGGAGGCGCCGAAGCACTGCAACACCGTCGGCGACATCGCCGCGCTGCCTCGGCTGCGAAACGCCGAAGCGGATGCCGTGAAAGACTTGCTCGGAGCGGCCGGCCTTGAATTCATCCTCGTCGTCGATCAGCACACCATGTTCCAGGCAGGCATTCTTGAAGGTGCCGGAAAGCCACGGGTCGGGCAAAGTCAGCCAGACAAAGGGCACTTTGTCGTGCGACTTGAACGCGAAGCCGGCCAAAGTCTCGCGCACGATCGCGATGCGGGCGCTGATTTCGGCAATGCTGCGCTTGCGGATATCGCTGGCCTGACCGGAAAGCACCAGGCGGGCATTCACCTCCGCCAGCAGGAAGGGCATGCCGCCGGTCATCATCTTGTGGGCGACACGGATCCGATGGCGATAGGCGGGCGGGCAGGAGAGCCAGCCGCCGCGCATGCCGGCCGCGACCGACTTCGATAGGCCGCCGGCAACGATGGTTCTCTCCGGAGCATACTCGGCAAGCAACGGTGTCGGATCATCGGTCAGGTGGCCGTAGAGATCGTCTTCGATCAGAATGACATTGTATTCACGCGCGACCCGCGCGATCGCCTCGCGGCGCGCCGGCGACAAGGTCACCAGCGTCGGATTCTTGGCCGTCGGCATCAGGAAGATCATTCTGGGATGCTTTTGCGCGCAGACGCGCTCGAAATCGGCCGGGTCGAGGCCTTCCTCGTCCGATGCCACCAACGCCGTGCGCCGGCCGATCAGCCCGGCGCTGCGCGAGATCTGCGAGTAGGTGAGGTGCTCGAAGGCGACATAATCGCCGGGCGTAGTGAGTGCCGCGATCGCCGCCATCACCGCGGCATGGGTGCCGAGCGTCGGAACAATGCTGTCGGCGGCCGGGCGGAAGGCGTTGCGCGACAGCCAGCGGGCGCCGGCTTCGTACCATCGGCCAGGAAAATCGCGCGTATAGCTTGAAATCTCGTGGGGATGATCCTGCGCGGTGCGCGATAGCACCTCGGCGACATCAATGCCCTGGCCGACATCGGGCGCTGCCGTGCTGTCGAAACGCAGCTTGTCCTGCGGCGCATCGACATAGCGTGTGCCTTCCGCACTGACGTCGGGAGCCCCTGGTTTCACGCCGTCGGCGCGCTGGCCGAGCA
>NZ_JBFUGJ010000418.1:0-4640 GCF_056402975.1 Mesorhizobium sp. P3_A9
GGGTACAGGTCGTCGAGCAGCGTCGCCATATGGGCGAGCTGCTGCCGCCGGTCGGCTTCGGGAAAACGGTCCCAGACGCCGAGGCCGCGTGCAAAAATCTCCAGCGTGTGGCGCGGCATGCAGACTTCCATGTCGGTTTCCGGGCGCCGGTTGTATTCGATGCGGTATTGGGTTTCGCTGGCCTGGGCCAAGCGGCTCCTGTTGGTGATGTTGGCCTCGTAGTCGACCAGCGCGCGGGTTCGCAGGAGATCGGGAATGCCGGCCGGCACGTAGCGGATCTTGGTGCCTGCGGCTTCGGCGAACCATTTGGCGAGCAGCGTGCGGTCGAARCCGYCGGKSGCTTCCTCGATCTCCAGGCTYTCGCGGATTTCGCCGGTGACGCCTTCGTCCTGGCTGAGGCCGAGCAGCCAGTCSAGCGACACYTTGAAYTCGGCGGCGATGTTGAGCAGCGTTTCGGCGCGKGGCAGGCGCGTCGAGGCGCCGGACATGAGCTGCGACAGCGCCGACCGATCGATGCCGACTGCTGACGCGAATGCCGACTGGTTGAGGTCGGAGCGTGTCAGGAGCAGCTTCAAACGTTCCCGAAAGATTGCTGACAGGTCGCGTTTGTCCACTGTTCGTTCTCCGCCATCTCTTAGGAAAAATTTGCGCCCGAGACGTCGAACCGGCTCTCTAGGCGTAAATGAATCCCTAAGGTTGTTTACAATGTGTAACATGTGCGGTCAAATATGCGCAATCGCAACATTTTGTACACTTTGTCTCGTTGAGTGGAATCACTTCTCCTGACACTATGCTGTCAGGAACCACTGGGGGTTCCGGCGACTGAGGGACAGTGGTCGATAGCATGACAGGCAAGAGCATCAAGCGACGCAACGCACCGGCCATCGAATGGCCAACCGTGGTTCTCGCTTTCTTCTGTTACGGAACATGGCTCGCCACCGGTTTCCTGCTCTGGCCATCCCATCCCATCCTCGCCCTCGCCATCCTTGGCTTCATCTTGGCACTGCAGTCGTCGATCATGCACGAAGTTCTGCATGGCCATCCGACGCGCAGCGCGCTGATCAACGAAGCTTTCGTCTTCCTGCCGATCGGCCTGGTCTGGCCGTTCCGCCGCTTCAAGACGCTGCACTTGCGCCACCATGCCGATGAGCGGCTGACCGATCCGCTCGATGACCCGGAAAGCTACTACCAGGCGATGTGGCAGCATGACGAWTTGCCGCCGMYGATGAAATTCCTGCTCAAGMTCAACAACACCATGGCCGGCCGTTTYKTSCTTGGCCCSTGGCTGTCCTGYRTCGGCTTCTTCATCGACGACGCCAAGCAGATSATGGCCGGCGACAAGGCGATCCGCAAAGCCTGGCTGCTGCATGCGATCGGTCTTGCCATTGTGGCGCCGATCGTGCAGTTCGGCTTTGGCATTCCGCTTTGGCTCTACATTCTGGCGCCGGTCTGGCTCGGCCAGTCGCTGATTGCTATCCGCACCTTCGCCGAGCATCAGTGGTCCGAGCATCCGGAAGGCCGCACGGTGATCRTCGARCGCTCGCCGCTGTCGTTCCTGTTCCTCAACAACAATCTGCAYTTCGTCCACCACAAGASSCCKRCSGTGGCCTGGTACMGRCTGCCMAARCTGTTTCGCGAYCGCCGYGASGAATGGCTGCGGATGAACAATGGCTATGCCTATCCGAACTATTTCGCGCTGATCAARGCCTACGCGTTCAAGGCCAAGGAGCCGATCGTGCATCCGGTGCTGCGGCGTGCGCCTGAGCACGGCCGGGCGTTCCAGCCGCGCATCCGGGCGCGCAATGTCAGTGGGCTCGGCACCGCGCCGGTGCCCGCCGAGCCGCCCAAGGAATAATTCGGGCAACCCTGGGTCCCGTGTCGGCCAATTCTGATTGGACGCCGCGTTTTTGCGATCCTTTCTCCAGACGTGGTGATTTGATACCGGGATGAGCGAACTGATTGCGGCGTTGCCGATGTACGACTGGCCTGAAGTGCGCGCTGAGGTCGACGCGCAATGGGTACGGTTGCGGGACGCTTTCCGGCAAAGGGGCATCGATGCGCCGCAAACCATCGTGCGCCGCAATGGCGATATGCCGCCCGTGCTTGGCGGCATATTTGATGTTCAGGGCGCCTTGATCGCACCGGATCCGGCGACATTGTCGCCGGACGAACTCGATTATCACAAGCTCTGGCTGCACCCGGCGCTGCTGTTCGCACAGACCTGCTGGGGGCCGATGGAGCTTGGCCTGTCGAGCCATGTGCAGGTTGTCGGCCAGCCGAGCTACGATGCCTACGAAGGCGGGCAAAGCGAGCTTTATTCCAGCGCACTGGTGATGCGGACAGGCGAGGGCCCGGAGGTTCGGTCACCCGCGGACGGCAAGGCGGTGCTGCCACTCGACCTGATGCGTAGCAAGCGCTTCACCTTCAACAGTCTCGATTCGATGTCGGGCAGCATTGGGCTGACGCGCGATCTGCAGGCGGCCGGGGAAAGCCTCGATATCTTTTCCTCGCGCGCCGAAAGCGGCGGCCATCGCGGCTCGATCGTCGCGGTCGCCGAGGGTAGCGCGGATGTCGCCGCGATCGACTGCGAAAGCTGGGCGCTGGCGCAGCGTTTCGAGCCGGCGGCCGGCAAGGTCGTGATCGTCGGCTGGACGGCACGGCGCAAGGGCCTGCCCTTCATCACCGCCAGGGCGACTCCGGAAAAAACAGTCAAGGCAATGCGCGAAGCCCTTGCCAGCCTAGCCGAGCAGCCTCGCATCCAGCGGGTAGGTTGACAGCTGCTCGTTGCCGGTCTCGGTGATCAGGATCTGCTCCTCGATCTTGACACCTTCGCGCCCGCCCAGCCTGCCAATATAGCTTTCCACGCACAGCACCATGCCTGGTTCCAGCACGGCGTCCGGCGTGTCCGGCGTCCAGTCGCTGGCATGTGGCAAGGTCGGGTATTCGTCGGCCAGGCCGACGCCGTGGTAAAGCACGCCATAGCGTGTCGGGAAACAGTCCCCAGGCGGCACCGCCGAGCGCTCGACAAGATCGCGGAACGAGATGCCGGCTTGCATCAATTCAGTGTTGTGCGTGATCTGGTCGGCGGCAATGCGGAACAGATCGCGCTGCTCGTTGGTCGGGTTTCCGTCGCCGCACAGCCAGGTGCGCGACAGGTCGGCGCAGAAGCCGTAGGGGCCGATCAGGTCGGTGTCGAAGGCAACGAGGTCGCCCGCTTCGATCACGCGCGACGAGCATTCCTGGAACCACGGATTGGTGCGCGGGCCCGATGCCAGCAGCCGCGTTTCGATCCACTCGCCGCCGCGCGCGATGTTGCCGCGATGCAGCTCCGCCCACAATTCGTTCTCGGAGATGCCCGGCTTCAGCGCCTGTTCCATCTCCCCCATCGCCGCCTCGCAAGCGACGATGGCGCGGCGCATGGCGAGGATTTCGTCCGGTGATTTGATCAGCCGAGCATTCTCCATCACCGCTTCGCCATTGCCGATGGAGACACCAAGCCGCGCCAGTTCCTCGACGCCTTCCGGATTGATGTGATCGACGGCGATGCGGCTGTTGCCGCCGCCATGTTCYYTSACCAGRTCGGCGATGCCGGCGGCCCAGCGKCGKACYTTCTGYTCSGTCARYTCGCCGCCATAGAGATACATCCACGASAYWGCCGGYCGCACCTCGTCGACGACGCCGGAATGGTCGGASAGATGCTCRCAGGARAAATARTCGAACAGCACCACCGGCCCTTCGGCGGCGACGAAACAATGCCGTGTGGGGTTGTGCGCCACCCACAGCTGCATGTTGGTCGAGTCGGTGGCGTAGCGGATGTTGACCGGGTCGTAGAGCAGGGCGCCGGCATAGTTGCGGCGCTTCAGCTCGGCGCGGATGCGCTCCAACCGGTATTTCCGCATCGCCGGAAGGTCGGGCGCGACAATGCCTGCCGCAGCCCATTCAGCCTCCGCCTGGGCGCCATAGCCCAGCACATGCTGGTTGAGCGAAGCCGCCTTCTGGCGTGAGGCGTCGCGCAGGGCTTCGATCGAGCCTGGCTCGAACGGCATGATCTTGCGGTGGCGACCGAAGCTACCCTTTGGTCCCGCGCTGTCCATGGTCGAACCTCAGCTCCGCATCTTCTCGCCGCTCGGGTCGAACGGCGCCTCGACATTGATGCGGGCCGGACGCCGCTGGCCGAGGATCTCGATCTCGAACAGGCCGACGCTTTCATCCTCGGCMAGYGCYGCCGGCACATAGCCTTGYGCCATCGAYTTYTGSACATAGTGSGCRTAGCCACCCGAGGTCACCCAACCGACCACGCGCCAGTCGCCATCGACGATACCGCGCACGGCGGATGCGCCTTCAGCGGCCTTGGAGCCACGGATTTCCTTGCCTGATGTGTCGAAGCGCGGCGCGCCGTAGCCATGCGGCTTTTCCACCGTGCCGTAATCCTTGCTGACCTTGGCCCAGATCGGCTCGTCGCCCATCACATCGGCATCGGCAGCGTCGACGATGAAGGAGACGCGGCGAAGTTTCGGGCCTTCCGCCTGTTCCTTGGCGGCGGCTTCGCGGCCGATGAAATCGTTCTTCTCGAGCTTGATGAAGCGGTCCATCGAACCTTCGAACGGGCCGTAGATCGGCCGTAGCTCGCGGAACCAGGT
>NZ_JBFUGJ010000419.1:0-4599 GCF_056402975.1 Mesorhizobium sp. P3_A9
CTGCAAACCTTTGGTCGGCCAGTCCGCCGTTTCGTGGTCGGGTTGCTGGAAGGAGATGATCTGCTCCTGCCTTGTGTAGAAGTCGGGGTCCTGATGGTTTGGCTGGTCGAAGATCGTCTCCACCCAGGGCAGSCGSGCGGCGTAGTTGACCTGRATCTGCGGCGCCARRTCSGAGCGGTCGTCGAAGGCGCCGATGGCGATCTCGAGCCCGCCGGGCTGGCGGTATGTCAGCGGTGTACCGCAGCGGGCRCAAAAACCGCGATCGATGTTGACCGACGACTGGAAATAGCTCGGTTCCTCATGGGTCCACTCGACACCATCCTTGGGCACGGTCACCAGCGCACCGAAGAACGAGCCGAACTGCTTCTGGCACATGCGGCAATGGCAGATGGACGGGCGCCCGAGCGCCCCCTTGATGCGGAAGCGCACGGCGCCGCACTGGCAGCCGCCGGTTCGGACAGTCCCGGTCATGGTCTTTCCTCTGGCGGCCATTGGTCGGTGTCGTGATCGGGATGCTGGTAGGAGACAAGCTCGGCGAGATAGGGAGCCGATGACATGTCAGCCATCGTATCCTCGCCCGGCAGTTCCGGAATGGTGTCGACATAGGGCAGCTTCGCTTCGGTGCCCCACTGGATCAACGGCACGATTTCCGCCGGATTGTCGAACGCACCGATGGCCAGCCCAACACCGTCAGGCGCCGTGAAAGTCAGCGGCGTCCCGCAATTGGCGCAAAAGCCGCGATCGACATGGCTGGACGAGCGGAAATATTTCGGCTCGCCGCGCGTCCAGTCGAGCTTGGCGCCACGCACCGATACCAGTGGCGCATAGAACGAGCCGAACGCCTTCTGGCACATGCGGCAGTGGCAGACCGACGCGTCGCCAAGCGTGCCCTCGACACGGAAGCGCACCGCCCCGCACTGGCAGCCGCCGGTGTAGACTGGCCGGTTGTCGAGGCTCATGACAGCTCACTCCGGCGCATGGCAGACGGCCTCGACATTGTTGCCGTCGGGATCGAAGACGAAGGCGCCGTAGTAATTCGGGTGATAGTGCGGGCGCAGGCCCGGCCCGCCATTGTCCTTGCCGCCGGCGGCAAGCGCCGCGGCATGGAAGGCGTCGACCTCGGCGCGGCTGCGCGCGGTGAAGGCGACGTGTTGATGGGCCTTGTGGCCATCCTTGCCTTCCTGCAACCAGAACACCGGCCGATCGCGGCCGTAGCCACCGACTTTTTCGCCGCCGGTGTATTCCAGCGGCACCATATACAGCAGCGAGGCACCAAGCGGCGCCATCGCCTTGTCGTAGAAAGCCTTCGAAGCCTCGAAATCGGCAACGTCGATGCCGAGATGGTCGATCATCTTTTTACCTCCCAGGTGGTGATGCGTTCGCCGGTGGCCGGATCCTTGCCGTCCTTCAATTGTACACCTTGCGCCAGAAGCTCGTCGCGGATGCGGTCGGCTTCAGCCCAGTTTTTGGCGGCGATGAGCGCGAGGCGGTTGGCGATTGCCGTCGCGACCTTGTCCTCATCTACCTCTGCCGAGGCGATATCGAAGCCAAGGAACAGCAGCGACGCTTTCAACGAAGCGGCAGCCTCGTTGCCGTCCGCAGCCTCGCTGGCCAACTGCGTCAGCACCTGGAAGGCGGAATAGGTGGCGAGATCGTCCGACAGCGCATTGATGACCTCCGCCGGCACCTGCCCTGCCGCAGTCGGCGCCAGGTCCGCCGCGCGTTTCCATTTGCGCAGCGTGTTCTCCGCCTCCTCCAGCTTGCGCACGGAAAAGTCGATCGGCTCGCGGTAGTGCGTCATCAGCATCGCCAGCCGCAGCACCTCGCCCGGCCAGCTGCGACCGCCGAAGGTCTCGGTCTCCAGCAATTCGTGGATCGAGTAGAAATTGCCGAGGCTCTTCGACATCTTCTGGCCCTCGACCTGCAGGAAGCCATTGTGCATCCAGACATTGGCCATGACATCAGTGCCGTGGGCGCAACGCGACTGGGCAATCTCGTTCTCATGGTGCGGGAAGATCAGGTCGAGGCCGCCGCCATGRATGTCGAAGACYTCGCCGAGATAGGCSGCCGACATSGCCGAGCAYTCGATGTGCCAGCCCGGCCGGCCCCTKCCCCAYGGGCTSTSCCAGCCCGGCTCYTCCGGCGACGACAGYTTCCACAGSACGAARTCRCCGGGGYTCTTCTTGTGCGCGTCGACGGCGAYGCGGGCGCCGGCCTGCTGCTCGTCGAGATTGCGCTTCGACAATTGCCCGTAATCCGGCATCGACGCGGTGTCGAACAGAACTTCGCCTGCCGCGACATAGGCATGGCCGCGTTGGATCAGGCTTTGAATCAAGGTGATCATGTCGGCCTTGCCGTCGGCGCGAGGCTCGACGAACTCGGTGGCGCGCGGCTCGACCGTCGGCTCCAGGCAGCCGAGCGTGGCGACATCCCTGTGGAACTGGTCGGCGGTCTTTTCGGTCACCCGCCGGATCGCTTCGTTGAGCGACAATGTTCCGGCTGAAATCTCGCCACCGAAATCGCGCAACGCACGCGCGTTGATCTTGTCGTCGACGTCGGTGATGTTGCGCACATAGGTGACATGCGTCTCGCCGTAGAGATGACGCAGCAAGCGGAACAGCACGTCGAAGACGATGACCGGCCTGGCATTGCCGACATGGGCGAAATCATAGACGGTGGGGCCGCAGACATACATGCGCACATTCAGCGCATCGATCGGAACGAAATCCGCTTTCGTCCTCGTCAGCGTGTTGTAGAGGCGCAGGCCCTGCGATGCGTCAGACATTCCATGCCTTCCCGGTTCAGAACTTTTTTGTCTGGATGGAGCCAAACCGCGCCGAGGCGCAAATCAGACTCCAGCCTGCTGGCCGGGGCGTTTGTCCAATCTGGGGAAAGATGAGGCGAAAACGTCCGGACCAGCGCGAGGCTAGCCAATAATGCAAATGCCACAAATGGCGAAAGACGTTTTCATGGGCGGCTTTATCGCCTTGGTCAGTGTTGCCGTCAAGCCGCTGATCCCAGGAAAAACGTCGCCAAGACCGGCAAATGCGTCGCTCGATCACGCGGAATCAGGCAGTGAAACATTTTATTAAACATGTCGGCACAGTCATGAAACATTCGCCGRCTAGATCACCWRRCGTCACGATTTGGTCGGAWTCRACGGKCAAACGCGRACACGAAAAYGTTACCWGGGAAGAGAARCATGTCTCGAAGCAAGCAAGACGCCACCCGCGCCAAGCAACCGGCGCTGGCCAGCCACTATCGCGCGATCGGCCCGGCCGCGATCGTTGCCGCCCTTCTTCACACCGCGAAGAAGAACAAGCCGACACCGAAAATCGTATCGCCCCGCGCTGCCTGAAGCCGTGTGCGGCCGGCGCCAATGGCGCCGGGCATGAGGCGCTTATATACGCCTCGCAATAGCAGCACCCTCTAAAACAGCGTCATCTGACTGTCGTCCGCGCCAGGCTTCTGGCGCTTGGCCTTCTCGGGCTCCGGCCCGATCTCGCCCCTCACCTGAATTTCCGGACCGGTGTTGGCGACCTTGTTGACGAGGTCGGAGACGGGGATCGCCTCGAAGAAATCGAGTTGCGCCGGCCGCAACAGGTCGGCAACATCGCGCGGCTCGAGCGTGCGGCAATCCAGCCAGCGAGCGAAATCCCGGGGATCGATCACCACCGGCATACGGTCGTGGATATGCGCGATGTCGGCATTGGCGTTGACCGTCAGGATGGCGCCGGTGTCCATTTCCGAGCCGCCCGGCTCGGCATAGGTCTCGATCAGGCCGGCAAAGGCGACCAGCCCGCCATGCCTGAGGCGGATCCAGTACGGTTGCCCCTTCTTGCCCCCGGTCTGCCGCCATTCATAGAAGCCCGACGCAGGCACCAGCGCGCGGCGATGGCGCATGGCGGCCTTGAACGAGGCCTTTTCGCTTGCGCCTTCCGAGCGTGCATTGAACAGCAGTGGAAACTCCCTGGTGTCCTTGACCCAGGTGGGAATGAGCCCCCAGCGAACCAGCATCGGCTGCCGGTCGGGCAAATTGGAGCCCGGCGCCCGCGGCGCACCGGCGGTCGCCACCAGGATTGGCTGCGTCGGCGCGATGTTGTAGCGCGGCGGGAAACCCTCCAGCTCGGCCAAGCCCAGATAGGCAGYGGTCTCATCCGGCGTCGCGGTCAAGGCGAAACGTCCGCACATGGTCGATTGGTGCCCTTCGAATGGTTCGGGTTGAAGGTGGCGATGGAAGCGGCGTTGCGCAACCGCTAAAGCTTCCTCATGCTGGGCGGTCCACAACAGACCAGCCATCGAGCCCGATCGGAAACCATGAACGAACAGCGCACGACACTTCCTGCCGTTCGGTGGCCGTCGTGCGTGGTGACACCGTGCTGCTGGTCAAGCGAGCGCGGCAACCCTCACAGGGGCTGTATGCCTTCCCAGGCGGCAAGGTCGAGGCCGACGAGACACTGGACGATGCGGTACGGCGCGAGCTGTTGGAAGAGACCGGCTTGCATGCCACAGGCTTCCGCCCGCTTCGAGAGATCCATATCGATGGCAGGGATGACTCCCACCCCGTCGATTACCGCCTCACGGTCTTCGGCGCCGCCT
>NZ_JBFUGJ010000420.1:0-4577 GCF_056402975.1 Mesorhizobium sp. P3_A9
CGGTAGTGCTCGAGCACTTCGGGATTGCGCAGATTGACCGGCAGTTTGTTGGCCAGCACCAGCAAGGTTTCACCGGCCGCGCCGACGCCCATGCGCATCATCGATTCCTCGGTAATSCCKGCCATRTGCGGRGTGATGATGACGTTGTCGAAGCYGAAATAGGAATGATTTGACGGCAGCGGTTGCGTCGAGAAAACGTCGAGTGCTGCACCGCCGATGCGGCGCTCCCGCAAGGCTTCGATCAGCGCGTCGTCATCGACGACCGGCCCGCGCGAAACGTTGATCAGCAGCGCATTGGGCTTCATGCGGGCGATGCGCTCGCGGTTGATCAGGCCGCGCGTCTCCGGCGTCAGCGGGCAGCAGAGCACGATGATGTCGCTCTGCTCGACCAGCGCGTCGATCGACAGGAAGCCGACTTTCTCCGGCGCCGGCTGCATGCTGCGCGTCGTTGCCACCACCTTCAGGTCGAAACCGTGCGCCGCGATATGGCCGACGGCCTGTCCGACGGCGCCGAGGCCGACGATGCCGATGGTCTTGCCGGCAAGCTCGATATTGGAATTGGCGTGCTCGCGGCCGGCGAGCCAGCCTTTGGCGCGCAAATCGCGGTCGACCCTGCGGAATTGCCGCAGCAGCGCCAGCGCSGTGAACATCACRTGCTCTGCAACCGAACGCGCATTGACCGCCGGCACGTTGGCCACCAGCACGCCGGCGGCGGCCGCTGCTTCCATCGGGATCATGTCGAGCCCGGCGCCATGGCGGATCGCTGCCCGCAGCTTCCAGGCGCCCTCGAAAAGCTGTGGCGGCAGATGCGCGCGCACGATAACGATGTCGGCGTCCTTCGCCTCTCTGGTCAAGGTGGCGGGATCGAGCGCCGAGGCGATGACGAGTTGACCAGCGCCAGCCAGCTTGGCCGCGGCGCGCGGATGCAGCGGATGGGTCGACAGGATCTTCGGCACGGTCTGCGTCACTCTCAGGCCTTTTCGAGTGCCGGGCTTGGCGGCGCAACCGCCTTGCCGCCTTCGATCAGGCCCTTCCAGTAGCTCTCCGCCCCTTGCAGATGGGCGCTCATCAGCGCCTGGGCGAGATTGCCGTCGCGGCGCAGCAGCGCCTCGTAGATCTGCACGTGCTCTGCATGCGAGCGCACGCTGCGCTCGGGATCGTTGAAGTAGATCGGCAGGCGCTGTTCGCCCATCAGATAGTAGACACTGCAGATGTTGTGGAAGACGCTGTTCTTGGTGGCGCGCACGATCTCCAGGTGAAACTCGCGGTCTTCCTTGGCGAGGCCTTCGCCGGCGGCGATGCGCTCCTCGGAAGCCTTGAGAATCTCACTCAGCCGTTCGAAATTCTCCTCGGTGGCGCGCGAGCAGGCGAGCTCGGCGGCCTTGATCTCATGGATCTTGCGCAGCTCGACCGTTTCATAGATCTGCAAGGGATCAAGCGGCAGCCCGGCGCGCGCGAACAGCGCCRGCGCTTCGACGCTGGCCTGCTTGGTGTCGATATAGATGCCGGACTTGGCGCGGCGCTCGACGATGCGCATGGCTTCCAGGATGGCCAGCGCCTCGCGGATCTGGCCGCGGCTGACGCCGAAATGCTCCGCCAGCTCACGCTCCGACGGCGTGCGGCCGGTCTCGCTGTCCGAGTGGGAGAACAGGTAGGCGGCGAGTTCGGCGAGGAGGTTCTTTTCTTTCATCGTCAACTGCGTTGCGCGTGCGCCTCCAGGAATCGCTCGGAAATGGTGAATCCCAATCCGGGCTTTTCCGGGATCGCTATCATACCGTCCTTGGCTTCGACAGTCTCTTCGATCAGATCATGGATCATCGGGTTGGCGCCGAGCGAATATTCGATCGTAAAACTCGACGGCGAGGCGGCGCAAACATGCAAGCCGGCGAAGAAACAAGGGGCGCCGGCCCACAGATGCGGCGCAAAGCGCAAATTGAAAGCGCTGGCGATGGTGCCGATCTTCATCGCCTCGCTGATGCCGCCGCAGAAGGCAGGATCGGGCTGGAAGATATCGGCTGCCTTCAGCACCGCGAGGTCGCGGAAGGCATAACGCGTCGCCTCGCTTTCGCCGGTGGCGATCGGCACGGCGCCGGAGGCACGCACTTCGGCCATGCCCGGCTTGTCGTCGGCGATCACAGGCTCCTCGAACCAGGCGAGATCGAGGTCGTTGACGAGGTGGATGAAGCGCTTGGCTTCGGCCACCGTATAGGTGCCGTGGGCGTCTACCATCAGCTCGACATCGGGGCCGAGCGCCTGGCGCGCGGCGCGGACACGGCCGGCGGAAATGTGCGCGGCGCCATCCATGGCTCCGACCCGCATCTTCAGCGCCTTGAAGCCGCCCCGGGCGATGTAGGATTTCAGTTGTTCGCCGATTGCATCGGCCGACGCCCAGCCGCCGGAGGCATAGGCCTGCATGCGGTCGAGCTTGCGGCCGCCGAGCAACCGCCAGACCGGCACGCCGAGCGACTTCCCCAAAATATCCCAGAGCGCGATGTCGACGGCGCTGATGGCGGCGATGCTCATGCCGCGCCGTGCCAGTTGYGGCATGGCGTGGCCGGCGCGCGCGGCACTGTCGTGGCGAACGCCATTGTAGAGCATCTCCCAGATGATGCCGATATCGGCCGGATCGCGGCCGATCAGCTGCGGGCCGACCTCGTGGTTGAGCATATGGACGAGCGCGCCGTAGCTGCCGGCGCTGCCGGCGGCGTTCTTGCCTTCGCCCCAGCCGACCAGCCCGTCATCGGTTTCGATGCGCAGGATGGCGGCGTCGAAGGTCGTCACCTGGCCGAAGTCGCTGCGATGTTGCTTCGCGGCTTCGATCGGGATGCGGACCCACCAGGCTTGGACGGTCTTGATGCGCATGTCTTTCCCCAGCCCTGCCGCCTGCCAGGACGGAAGGGCAAATTTCCCAGAAGCAGTCGACTACTTGATCAGCGGCARYAGCGTTTCGGCGGTGATGCGCATCTGGTYGGTGTAGAATTTYTCSGTCAGCACGCTGGAGCCGTGRTCCTGGATGAACTTSARCTGCTCSGGCGAGATGTCGACCGGRTKGCGYTCGACCATKTCGGGRTAGGGYGCKGCCGGCGTGCGGTCGACCGGRGCGACGAATTCGTTGGTCAGCGCGCCGTCRTAGCCRACYTCYTTCARSGTGGCGAYGATCKCSKKCCAGTCGATCTGGCCGAGGCCGGCGGCGAAGCGGTTGTTGTCGGCGACATGGAAGTCGAACAGCCGCTTTCCGACCTGACGGATCGCGTCATGGACGTTAAATTCCTCCATGTGGATGTGGTAGGCGTCGAGGCAGACGCCGCATTCGGGGCTGACCGCGTCGGCCAGCGCCAGCGCCTGGGCGCCGCGATTGAACAGATAGGTCTCGAAGCGGTTCAGCGGCTCGACGGCGATCTTGACGCCGACCTTCTTGGCATGGGTGAAGCATTCGCGGGTCGCGTCGACCACCCACTTCCATTCCTCTTCCTCGGTACCGTCCGGCACCACCTTGCCGACGGTCGCGGGAACGAGCGTGATGATCTCGCCATCAAGCTCGCTGACCATGGTCAGCACGTCCTTGACGTATTGAACCGAGCGCTCGCGCTGGCCCTGGTYCCTGGCGGCAAGRTTGCGYTCGCCCAGCATCARGGTCACCGCACCCCAGCARCGGATGCCRTGCTCCTTCAAGAGTGCSCGCGTCTCCTTGGTCTTGTACTGTTCGGGCTCGCCGGAAATCTCGATCGACTCATAGCCGAATTTCTTGATGCGCTTGAGCGTCGTCTCCAAGGGCTCCGCGCGCATCCAGTTGTGCGTCGAAAGATGCATGGTCTGTCCTTCCCAAATTCGTCCGTATGGTTTGCCTGCGACATGCATCGCGCAAAGACGACGCAAGGGTTCCTCCCCAAGGCATCCCCAGCCTTTTCCTGCAAACTGGTTCGACCAATTGGGCCTGAAGCGAGGTCTACAGCAAATTACCTGGAACGGCAAGAAGTGCGGCGACGCAACTTTTTGTGCGAATTATTCCGTTGATTATATTGCGATATATGCCGATACTTTGGCCATGCAGAGGGCGTTGCCGGTGCATTGTCAGGCTTGACCAAATTCCCCTATTTGGTAATACCAGAATGGCAGTGCCTGCAAAGCGCCCGGTGCGAAAAGACCAAAATGGCTGGCCCTGCTTTCAATCGGCGCTATGCTTGGTCAAGACACAATGAGGGAGGATGCCGATGCCGACGACAATGAAGGGTCCTGGACTGTTTCTGGCGCAGTTCGCGGGTGACGCAGCGCCATTCAATTCGCTGGCCTCGATCACCAAATGGGCCGCCGGTCTCGGCTACAAAGGCGTGCAGATCCCGACCTGGGATGCGCGGCTGTTCGATCTCAAGAAGGCGGCCTCCTCCAAGACGTATTGCGACGAGGTGAAGGGCATCTGTGCCGATGCCGGCGTCGAGATCACCGAACTGTCGACACATCTGCAGGGGCAGTTGGTGGCGGTGCACCCGGCCTATGACGCGCAGATGGATGGCTTCGCGCCGGCCTCGGTGCACAACAACCCAAAGGCGCGGCAGAAATGGGCGGTCGAACAGATGAAG
>NZ_JBFUGJ010000421.1:0-4560 GCF_056402975.1 Mesorhizobium sp. P3_A9
GGMTGGCTCAATGTCGAAGTCGAGCAGCCGCTCTATGCGCAGGCAGCGGCAGTCGCCATGTTCATGGACAAGGTGGTCAAGAAGCAGGAAATCAAGCCCGGCGAATATGACGTGCTTGGCCTGAAATCTACCGTGACCAAGGAAGCCTGGGGCCCGAACATCAAGATTCCAGGTGCGGCCATCACCAAGGAAAACGTCGACAACCCGGCCTTCTGGGGCAATCAGAAGCCGCCGACGGACACCGTCAAGTCCGTCGAATAGGCACGTCGCCTGAAACGCTCCGGGTCCTCTCGGCCCGGAGCCGATTCTCCGCAATTCCAATCCGCCTGAACTCGACGAAATCGAGACGATTTCGCGGGGGCGCCAACCGGATCAGCCCATGAACCCTCGCACCCGCCATGCCCTGGAGTTCGTTCTCGACAACCTCGTCTGGTTCATGCTGCTGTTCGTGCTCGTGGTCTTCTCCATCTTCGTCCCGAACTATTTCCAGCTCGGCATCTTCGCCAACATCATTGAGGCCTCGAGCGTGCTCGGCGTCATGTCGATCGGCCTGGCGCTGGTCATCATCGCCGGCCACATGGACCTGTCGGTCGAATCGGTGGCGGCGCTCAGCGCCATGGCGGTCGGCATCCTGTTCTGCTCGTCAGGCATCGGTCTTGGCGTCCAATTGCATCCGGAATGGCTGATGGTGCCGGTGTCGCTGCTGCTGGCGCTGGCCGTCGGCGGCCTGATCGGTGCCTTCAACGGCTATCTGGTGGTCAAGGTGAAGATGAGCGCCTTCATCATCACGCTGGCGTCCTACATCTGGGTGCGCGGCCTGGTGCTGGTGATTTCGGGCGGCCGCTCGGCGCAGGATCTGGCACCTGCGATCCGCTGGTTCGGCATCCAGCGGCTGATCGGCCTGCCGCTGACCGCCTGGATCGCCATCGCCTGTTTCGTCGTCTTCTCGCTGATCATGGCCAAGACGCCGTTCGGCCGTCATCTCGTGATGATCGGCGGCAACGAGACGGCGACCTTCCGCGCCGGTATCCGGGTCAACCGCAACCTCATCATCGCTTTCGTGCTTGCCGGCGCCATTGCCGGCCTGGCCGGCTGGCTGCTGGCGATCCGCACCTCGGGTGCCACCGCCAATCTCGGCGTCGGCCTGCTGTTCAACGCCTTTGCCGCGGTCGTCATCGGCGGCGTCAGCCTCAAAGGCGGCGTCGGCACCCTCCCCGGCGTTTATGCCGGTGTGCTGCTGCTCTCGGCCATTAATACGGCGATCAACCTGATGGGCCTGCCGGCCAACTTCACCCAGGTCATCCACGGCCTGCTGGTGTTGGCCGCCGTGCTGCTCGACGCCTTCAAGCAAACCATTCGCCAAAGACTCGCATGACAGGACGGCTCACATGACCGGACGGCTGAACGACAAGGTCGCGCTGATCATCGGCAGCGCAAGCGGCATCGGCAAGGGCACCGCACTGCGCTTCGCTGAAGAAGGTGCCAAGCTGGTGCTCGCCGACACCGAGGTCAAGGCCGGACAAGCGACCGCGGATGAGCTTGGCGCCGCTTTCATCCGCACCGACATCTCCTTGATGGCCGATGCAGAAGCCGCCGTGGCTCTGGCTATGAAACACCACGGCCGGCTCGACATCATCGTGCAGAATGCCGGCATCTACCCCTGGCAGCTGATCGAGAACACCAGCACCGACGACTGGGACCGTGTCATGGCCGTCAACCTGCGYGGCACCTTCAATGCCACCCGYGCGGCACTKGTGCCGATGAAGGCGCAGCGCTACGGGCGCATGCTCTACACCTCTTCCATCACCGGCCCGCATGTCACCAGTCCCGGCCACGGCCATTACGCGGCGACCAAGGCAGGCATCAACGGCTTTATCCGTTCGGCCGCTCTCGAATTCTCCGGCTACGGCATCACCGTCAACGGCGTCGAGCCCGGCAACATCCTGACCGAGGCGATCCAGCAGCATCGCGGCGCGGCCTACATCAAGAACATGGAGGATTCCATCCCGCTCGGCCGGCTCGGCAGCCCACGCGATGTCGCCAACGCCTTCCTGTTCCTCGCCTCSGACGAYGCCAGCTACATCACCGGCACGACSATYGTYGTCGAYGGCGGMCARTTGCTGCCCGARGGCAASGAYTTCCGGMTGSTGCCGCCATAATCCTTGCATCGACGGCATTGGATCGGCCGCCTCCTGACCAGAGGCGATAAGGACAAGCCGTCGCTCGGCGCATCAGCCGCAAGTATTCCCTCAAAAGTTGCATGGAACGGATCCGCCGCCCAAGGGTTGTCTATCAGTGCTAGTCAACCGAGGGGTTTGCGAATGGTCGACGACATCAGAACAAGCCATATCTACCAGCGGGCTCATGCTTTGGCGGAAGGTGGCGTCCACAACTCTCCAGCCGAGATTGTTGCCGAGTTGCTAGCTGAGGGTTACCCGGAAGCAGCCGAGCTGTTGAACACCGAGAACATCCGTGCCGATCTGCGCCGGGTTTGTGACGGAGCCGCCGATGGACAGCGAACCACTCCGTATTGGGACCTTCGCCACTGACACGCCAGCTTGGGTCTTTTTGCTCTGCCCACTGGCTAGATGGTTGAATCGATACCGAAGGCCAATTGCAGGGCCAAGTTTGCACAAACGCGCTCCTGATGAGGGTTGCTCCAATTGCTGACGCGATTCCGCCCTTGCCGCGGCTGGGATGTGCGGACTCGTCGTCCAGACTTGACCCATGACGGCGTTGCCGCCTTATTGGCCGAGCCTTCGTTGTTCACACCTAAGCGAACGACGCGGGACATGGGAGGATCTCCAATTGACGCTGCGGTACCAGATAATCGCGCTCGCGATCGTCCCACTGATGATCGCGATCCTGGCGATCACCACGTTCATCACCTGGCAGTCGGCAAACCTTGCCAAGGACAATATCGACACGTTCGAGCAGAACATGCTGAAAGCCAAGGAAGCGGAAATCCTCAATCTGACCAACCTCGCCCTGTCGGCCATCGATAAACCCTATCGCGATGCCGGCGCCGACGATGCGGCCGCCAAGGAAAAAGTCGCTGATATCCTTACCTCGCTCGACTATGGCGAGGACGGATATTTCTTCGTCTACGACTATGACGGCAACAACATCGTTCACCCGCGCCAAAGTTTCAGGCACGGGCGCAACTGGCTCGACCTGACGGATGCTGACGGCGACAAGGTCATCGCCGAGCTGATCGCCACGGCGAAATCCGGCGGTGGGCTGCATCACTATAAATGGCAGAAACCGTCGACAGGCCGGATCGCGGACAAATTGTCGTTCGTGGTCGGCCTCGACAAGTGGAAATGGGTGGTGGGAACCGGCGTCTATCTCGATGATGTCTATGCCCAAACCGCCGCCGCCAACGCCAGCATGCGCACGAATATAAGGAAGACTTTCGTGATCGTGGCGCTGGTCGCCGTTCCGGCAGTGCTCGTGGTTTTCACGACATGCATGCTTTTGACATTTCACGAACGCCGCATGGCCGATGGCAGGCTCAAGCAGTTGACCCAACGGGTGATCGATACCCAGGAAGAGGAGCGCTCGCGCCTGGCCCGCGAACTGCATGACGGCATTTCGCAGAATCTCGTCGGCGTGCGCTACGCCATGGATCTTGCCGGCAGGAAGGTCCGCAACCATGTCGACGACGCGGCCCTGACCATCGAACGCGGCGTGGAGGCCCTCAACGGCGCGATCAAGGAGATCAGGCGGATGTCGCACGATCTTCGCCCCCGTGTCCTCGACGATCTCGGCTTGACCGCCGCTCTCGAGGCGCTCTGCTACAATTTCGCGGAGCGGACGGGCATAGAGACCGAAATCGAGGCATCGGGCTTTACGGACGGCTTGCAGCCGGCGGCCAGCACAGCTCTCTACCGCGTCGCCCAGGAGGCGTTCAACAATGTCGAACGGCATTCCGGCGCCACCCACCTTGAGGTCAAGCTCTGGAGCGAGGGCGGCCGCGCACGGATGACAATCTCCGACAATGGCACCGGCTTTGACGGCGGCAACGACAGTGCCTCTGGCAAGACCGGCCTTGGACTGCGCAACATGCAGGAGCGCATGGCGCATTTCGGCGGGCTGCTGCTGCTTGACGGCCTGCCGACCGGCACGACGCTGACAGCAATGCTGCCGAAATCTGCCAATATGCCGGCCAGCGAGCGAGCCGTTGCCGCATGAGCGAACGCCGTGTGATCAAGGTTTTGCTGATCGACAACCATCCACTGGTTCTGGATGGCTTGAAAGCGGTGCTCGAGACGTTCGACCATATCGAGGTCGTCGGTACGGCCGGTCTCGCGCATGCCGGCCTGGACATAGGCCGCCTGACCCGGCCGCAGGTCGTGCTGATGGACATCAACATGCCGAAGCTGAGCGGCATAGATGCGATTGAACTGTTCAGACGGGAGCTTGCCGACGCCCGGATCGTGATGCTCTCGATGCATGAGAGCCGCGAGTACATCTCTTCCTCCGTCATGCATGGCGCATCGGGCTACATCCTCAAGGATGTGTCTACGGACGAGATTGTCGCCGCGATCGAGACGGTGC
>NZ_JBFUGJ010000422.1:0-4548 GCF_056402975.1 Mesorhizobium sp. P3_A9
CTCTGATACGGGCCATCGATCATCTCCTCCCAGAGGTTTCGGTTTCGCCCCGCCTTGTCGGGCAGAGCACGAGATTGAGGTCGAGTGCGTGCTTTCGCTTTCCCCCATGGGGCGGCAGCGCGCGGAACTCGGCCATGAGTTCGGGCTTGACCCCGAAAATGGCATCTCGGCCGATTGCGGGGTCCAATCGGTCGAAGATGTGGGTCGTCAGCGTTTCGAAGCCCTGTGCCGAAACGCGAAAATGAATATGGGCCGGTCGCTCGAGGCCAAGGCCAAGCGCCGACATCAATTGACCAACAGGGCCGTCCGCGGGCAGCGTGTAGCCCTTCGGCTTCACCGTCATGAAGCGGAACCGTCCCTGCGGATCGGCACGGAAGCGTCCGCGCAGGTTGAATTCCGGCTGCCTGTCCGGTTCCTGATTCTCGTAGAGGCCCTCGGCATTGGCCTGCCAGATCTCGACCATCGCATCGCCGATCCCCGCGCCGTCGAGCGCAACGACCCGCCCCGTAACCTCCAGCGGCTCGCCCTTGTGGTCGCGCGAGATGTTCCCGCCGAGCGGCATCTCCGGCGCGTCGGCGCGGTAGAAGGGTCCGGCCAGGGTATTGGGGGTCGCCCCGGCGGGGCGTGGGCTGTTTTGATCCTCGATCAGCGAGGACACGCCCAGAACATCGGCGAACAGCACCCATTCCTGGCGCCGCGCATCGGCGTAATGGCCGACCTCGGTCAGAAAATCGATCGCCAGCCGAAATTCCTCGCCGGAGGGTCGCAACTCCACGATGAGCGCGTGCAAACCATCCACGGCTGCCTGCGCCGCCGTCGCCAGGCGGGACGGGCCCATTGCTGTCAGACGCCGAGCGAATTCCTCGGCCTGCGTCGAGATCGCCTTGGGGAATTCATCCCTCTGGGGGTCGGGCTGGCCGTCCATTTCGCCGGGGCCTCCCTTCCCCTTGCCAAACGGGATAGCACGGCCCAACGCGCTGCTTGATGAGATGTCGCGCCCCTTGTATAGCGTTTTGCTATGAAGCTGAACGAGCGCCACCTCATGCAGCTCGCCGCGGTGCTGGATGCTGGCGGCGTGTCGGAAGGAGCCGCCATGCTGGGCCTGACCCAGCCCGCGGTCAGCCGATCGCTGGCCATGCTGGAGGCGCGGGTCGGCGAGCCCCTTTTCCTCAAGGGCCGCCGGCCGTTGCAGGCGACACCGCTCGGCTTCCAGCTGGCGGCGCAAGGGCGCACGATCATCACCGCGTCGCGCAAGGCGTCGGATGCAGTGCAGGGCTTCATGAAGGGCACGAAGGGCGTCGTCCGTGTCGGTGGCGTGCCTTTCTTCATGGATGCGATGATCAGCCGGATGATCGGGGAATTCCAGAAGCTCGAACCCGAGGTCACCGTCCAGCAAAGCTATATGAACCTGCCCGAGATGGTCGCAGCGCTGGAGAGCAACCAGATCGACCTCGGGATCGTGCCGATCGGCGTGCTCGACCTCGGACCAGGCTTCGAATTCACCGAGATCCTGCCAGGACGCAACGTCGTGGCTTGCCGGCCAGACCATCCGCTGCTGCGCAATCGCCGCCTCAGGGCGCATGACCTGACCAGCTTTCCCTGGGTGGCTCCACTGCCCGGCTCTCCGCTGATGTCGGACCTGCAGATGATCCTTATGAGCATCGGCATGTCGGACCTGAACGTGCGCTATTCGGGAGGCTCGTTGATGAGCGTGATCAACTTCCTTGCCGAAACCGATGCGCTGGCCGTGCTGCCGTTCTCCGTGGTCTTCGCGCAACGCAAGGAGAACCGGGTGACGGTGCTCCCCTATGAAATTCCGCAGCCCAGCCGATCACTTGGCATCCTGCGCCGGGTGAGCGGACCGCGCTCGCCCGCGGCAGAGCGCTTCGCCGGCCACGTCACGACCGCCTTCGAGAATCTGAAGCACATCATCAAGCGGCACGAGAATGCCGTCGTCTGGGGCGCTAGCCGGCATTAGCGGGACGGTGTAAGTCACGTCTCGCAGCGAGAGGCGCACCGCCGCTACGGCCTGGACGACAGGTGCGGCGTGCCCGAACTTGGCAGACCGCACGCCATAGTCCGCTCCAAAGGTCGCCGGCAATGTCTGCTTTCAAGCGATGGCAAGGCTGACCGCTACGTCAGAGAAGACGCAGAAAGCAGCCGTTCACGTCGCGGCAGACTTGCTTCGGGTCAGACTTTCCGTCCTCCAGCGGTCTTTTCAGCAGCCGTCAGCGGTCCACTAGGCCGCGACCCCTGCTGCTGTTTGAATTCGACTATTAACTGTTCCATCAAGTTCGATGTTGACCCCTCCCCGTCAGTAGAGTTAATAATCTCCTAATATAAGCGTCTTCTAAAATTCGCGATCGGTAACCGGCGAGTTAGACGATGCAATTGGGGTAGGAGACGCAGAGCCGCGACCAAGGTCGTCGCTGCCACCGTCATCGAGCGACCGTCCGTCCATGAATGACCAGCTTGAACCAGCTGTTCGTAACGGAGCGGCTTGTCTGGATGGCACCGGCAAATGATGCCTACCCGAATCGCACGCCGGTCGCGCGACTGTTCTTCGGCTGGAAGCAGCCGGTCGTTCAGTACTGTGAATGAAGCAGATGGTTGGGCGTCTGTTGTTTAACAACTAGGGGGTTGAAAATGGCTACTCAGGTCACCGGTGCCGGCGGCACTACCGCGTCTTTCTCGAATACACCACAGGCGAAGGATGACCTGTTCACTTATTCGGAAGACGCCACAGGTGTCCTAATCCTGAATGTCTTGGCTAATGATCTGGGAGGCGCAGCCAAACAGCTCTACTCCATCGATAACGCAGACAGTGCGTCCACTGCAACGAAGACATATGCCCCGGCAGATCTGCTCACACGTGACGCGACATATTCCGGAAGTGTCGGAGGGGGGACCGACACGAGTTACCTGGGTGCGCATATCTGGATAGGCACTGACGGTACGATCCACTACAATGCGGCAGATATCGACAGTACGATTCAAGCACTTGGGGCTGGAGAGGTTCTTGTCGATAAAGTGACCTACGCCATTCAGCTCGGCAATGGCACGCTGAGCTGGGCCACGGCCACCATTCAGTTCACCGGCACCAACGACAMRCCCGAYATCCATCTGGTGACGACCGACAGCGCGACCGCCTCGCTGATCGAGACCAACTCRGCTCTGACGAAGAGCGGCACGCTGACTGTGAACGATGCTGATGTGTCCGACACGGTAACCGCAAGTGTTGCATCAGTGTCGCTCGCCGGCACCACGGGCGGGCTGAACAGCGCCGCCGTGCTCGGCATGCTGACGGTTTCGCCGRCCTCGCTTACGGCCAATCCGGGTGAAACCAACAACCTCGGTTGGACCTTCAACTCGGCACCACAGGCTTTCGACTTCCTGGCTGTCGGCGAGACGCTGACGCTCACCTACACGATCAAGGCCGACGACGGCCACTCCGGCACCGACACGCAGACGGTGACGATCACCATCAACGGCACCAATGACGCTCCGGACATCACCGTTGGCGCTGGCGATAGCGCGGCCGCCTCGCTGACCGAGACCAATGCCGCCCTGACGAAGAGCGGCACCCTGACGGTGACCGATGCAGACCTCTCTGATACCGTCACCCCGACTGTCACATCCGTATCGCTCGSCGGCACCACGGGCRGSCTGAACAGYGCCGCCGTSMTCGGCATGCTGACGGTTTCGCCGGCCTCGCTTGCAGCCAACCCGACCGACACCCACAATTTGAACTGGTCGTTCAACTCGGCATCGCAAGCCTTCGACTTTCTCGCCCAGGGCGAGACGCTGACGCTCACCTACACGATCAAGGCCGACGATGGCCACACCGGCACCGACACGCAGACGGTGACGATTACTATCACCGGCACCAACGACACGCCCGACATCCATCTGGTGACGACCGACAGCGCGACCGCGGCATTGAACGAGACCAATGCGCCCCTGACGGCGAACGGCACCCTGACGGTGACCGATGCAGACCTCTCCGACTCGGTGACCCCCAGCGTAACCTCGGTGTCACCTGTCGGTCCCACCGGCGGTTTGGACAATGCCACCTTGCTCGGCATGCTGACGGTCGCGCCGGGCCCGCTTGCGGCCAATCCGACCGACAGCCTCAATCTGAGCTGGACCTTCAACTCGACACCGCAAGCCTTCGACTTCCTGGCCGCAGGCGCGACGCTGACGCTCACCTATACGGTCAAGGCCGACGACGGTCATGTCGGGGGCACCGACAGCCAGATCGTGACSGTGACCATCACCGGCACCAACGATGCGGCGACGGTGAGCTCGGACTCGAAGTCCGTGACCGAAGGCGACACGGCGGCGGCGCTGAACACCGGCGGCCAGCTGACGATCACCGACCCAGACACGGGTGAAGCGCATGTGGTGGCGCAGGCCAGTACGGCCGGCATCTATGGCGACTTCTCGATCGACGCCGACGGCGCCTGGAGCTACGCCGGCAACGGCGCCCACAACGAACTGACCGCGGGCCAGGTCGTGACCGACACCTTCACGGTGACGAGCCAGGAC
>NZ_JBFUGJ010000423.1:0-4538 GCF_056402975.1 Mesorhizobium sp. P3_A9
AGCATGGCCAACGCCGCGGCGATGGCATGGCCCTGCTTGCCGGAGGAACGGTTGGCGATATAGCGCACCGGGTCGATCGGCTCATGCGTCGGGCCGGAGGTGACGATGATCTTGCGCCCCGCGAGTGGCTTGGGACCGGCATCGAGCAGCGCTTCGATCGCGGCGACGATCTCCAGCGGCTCGGCCATGCGGCCTTCGCCGGCCTCATTGCTTTCGGCCATCTCGCCTTTGGCCGGGCCGATGAAGGCGATGCCGTCCTTGCCCAGTGTCGCGCGGTTGCGGCGCGTCGCGGCATGCGACCACATTCTGGGGTTCATCGCCGGCGCCATCAGCACTGGCTTGTCGGTGGCGATGAGTACGGTCGAGGCGAGATCGTTGGCATGGCCGTTGGCAAGCTTGGCCATCAGGTCGGCGGTGGCGGGCGCGACCACCAGAAGGTCGGCCTCGCGCGACAGCCTGATGTGGCCGACATCATGCTCGTCATTGCGGTCGAACAATTCGGTGAAGACATGGTCGGCCGAGAGCGCGCCGACAGACAGGGTGGTGATGAATTCCTGTGCCGCTGATGTCATCACCACGCGCACCGCTGCACCACGCTCGCGCAGCCGGCGGATCAGGTCGAGCGCCTTGTAGGCGGCGATGCCGCCGCCGATGATGAGCAGGATGCGCTTGCCGGAGAGGCTGCCGCGCGGCAGGGTTTTGCCTGCGGGCGAGGCAACCTGCGTCGCCGCAACGTGCGTGCTAGCCAAGTCGCGCAAAGTCTTTTCGATCTGGTCGATACGTCCAGGCCTGATCTGGCCGTCGACAGCGGTCCGGATCATCACCCGGGCCTGCTCTTCCATGGAGCGGTTGTTTTCCGCCGCCAATCGGCGCAGCAGCTCCTTGACCTCATCGTCAAGGTTGCGGATCGTGATGCTTGCCATGTGATTGCACTACGCCCATCTTGTTCGATGGCAATGATAGCAATGCAATCAATTTGCCGCAAGTTGCGGAACCAAGGGTCGGAACTAAAGAATCTTCCAGGCGATATAAATCAGCGTCAGCGCGATCACCCACAGCGCCATGCGGCCTGAGCGGCTGTAGCGCGCCTCGGCCTTGCCGATGGCGCGGGCGGTGGTCTCGTCGAAGCGCAGTCCGTGTTCGGCCATCAGGTCGATTTCGCGCGATAGCCTGTCCGTGCGCGCGGCAAGCTCGGGTATCTGACGGGCGAGCGTCAGCAGCGCCTTGGCGCCATCGCGCGCGTCGATCATCATGCCGCGCGGGCCAAGGTTTCCGGCAATCCAGCCGCCGACCACCGGTTCCGCCGTCTTCCACATGTTGAAGGCCGGATCGAGCGTGCGCGCCACGCCCTCGACCACCACCATGGTCTTCTGCAGCAGGATCAATTCCGGCCTTGTCGCCATGTCGAAGAGTTCGGTCACTTCGAACAGCAGCGTCAGCAGCTTGGCCATGGAAATGGTCTCGGCCGGCTGGCCGTGGATCGGCTCGCCGATGGCGCGGATGGCTTGCGCGAAGGCCGCGACATTGTGCTGGCGCGGCACATAACCGGCCTCGAAATGCACTTCGGCGACGCGCAGATAGTCGCGGGTGATGAAACCGTAGAGGATTTCGGCGAGAAAGCGGCGCTCCTTCTTGCCCAGCCTGCCGGCAATACCGAGATCGACGGCGACGATGGTGCCATTCGCCTCRACRAACAGGTTTCCSGGATGCATGTCGGCATGGAAGAAGCCGTCGCGCARSGTATGGCGCAGGAACGACTGGATSAGRTTGSCGGCGATSGYYTTSAGRTCGTGGCCGRMGGCYKCGAGGCCGKCRAYGTYGTTCATCTTGAYGCCGTCGACCCAYTCCATGGTCARMACGTCRCGGCCGGTGCGCTCCCAGTCGACGGAMGGYACGCGAAAGCCKGGATCGTCCCTGGTGTTCTCGCCGAGTTCCGACAGGGCCGCCGCCTCGAGGCGCAGGTCCATCTCGATCTTGGTGGTCTGCGCCAGCGTCTCGGTCACCTCGACAGGCCGCAGCCGGCGCGACGAGGGGATGTATTTCTCCTGCATGCGGGCGGCGAGGAAATAGCTCTCAAGGTCCTGGAAGAAGCGGCGGCGCACGCCTGGCCGAATCACCTTCACCGCGACCTTGGTTGCGGTACCGTCATGGATGGTTTCGGCGGCATGAACCTGGGCGATGGAGGCTGCGGCGACCGGGTCGCCAAACGCGGCGTAGAGATCGCCCACCTTGCGCCCGAGCGAGGCTTCGATGGCCGCGACCGCCTCGGCCTTCGGGAAAGTGTGCATCTTGTCCTGCAGCATGGCGAGGTCGAGCGCCATGTCATTGCCGACGACGTCAGGCCGCGTCGCCAGGAACTGGCCGAGCTTGACATAGGACGGTCCGAGCCGGACCACCGCCTTGGCCAGCCGGTCACTGCGCTCATAGGCGAGCGCGCGCCGCCGGGTGAAGAGCCGCGCCAGCCGCCAGCCGAATTTCGGCAGGCCGGACAGTTCCTCGCCCGGCAGGGCGGCGATGACGCCCTCGCGCACCAGCACCCAGCCGGCCCGTGCGAGCCTGAAACCAGCGCYGACGCTGCTCATGGCTGCACCSAGGCCGGKCCTTGCGRCYGGCAYGAGCTATATCGAGGATGGGAAATGCGATGCCGCCTCAAAGCTTCCAGCCTGAATGAAGCGCGGCAATACCGCCGGAATAGTTGCGGAAGGAAACGCGGTCGAAGCCGGCGCGGGAAATCATCGCGGCGAAATTCTGCTGGTTGGGGAATTTCGCGATCGACTCGACCAGATAGGAATAGGGCTCGCCGTCGCCGGTGACCATCTTGCCGATCCTGGGAATGGCGTTGAACGACCAGGCTTCGTAGGCCTTGTCGAGCAGCGGCATCTCGACCTCGGAAAATTCCAAGCACAGGAACCGGCCGCCGGGCTTCAGCACGCGGAACGCTTCGCCCAAGGCAACTTCGATGCGCGGCACGTTGCGAATGCCGAAAGCGATGGTGTAGGCATCGAATGTGGCATCGGCGAAGGGCAATTCCTCGGCATTGGCCTCGACGAAATCGGTGTTGCCGGACAGGCCCTTTTTCTCGGCCCGGTCGCGGCCGACACCGAGCATCGAGCCGTTGATGTCGAGCACCGTGGCATGCGCGTTGCCCTGGCTGGCAGCGACGATGCGGAAGGCGATGTCGCCGGTGCCGCCKGCMACATCSAGSACCTTCCAGCCYGSCCGYTTCGGYGGATTRAGCCATGTCACCATGGCRTCCTTCCACAGCCGGTGCAGKCCRGCCGACATCAGATCGTTCATCAGRTCGTAGCGGTTGGCKACCTTGTGGAAAACATCGTTGACCAGGGACTGCTTCTCGCCTTCCCCTACACGCTTGAAACCATAGGAGGTTTCCATGCCGCCCGCGGCCGTGGTTCTCTCAACTGACATTTTTTTGATCCGTCATAAAACCGGCGGGACCATAGCCGATCGATGCTGTGGGCGCTATTGTTTAAGGCGCGGTGTTCAGCCGCGCTTCCAGGTGGTGGGTTTTCAAGACCTGGACTGACCGACGGGATGTTTGAATGCCTTTGAAAGCGGAACTGCACTGCCACATTGAAGGGGCAGCCGCGCCAGAACTCGTCGTCCGCCAGGCGCAGAAATACGGCAAGGACACGTCGCCCTATATCCAGAACGGTTCCTTCGTCTGGCACGATTTCACCTCCTTTCTCGCGGCTTACGACTTTTCCGCCGATCTGTTCCGCACCGAGGAAGATTATGCGCGGCTGGCCGACCACTATCTGACCAGCCTTGCCCGCGACGGGGCCATCTATTCCGAAGTGTTCACCTCGCCGGACCATGCGACGAAAGCCGGGCTGTCGCCCAAGGCCTATACCGACGCGCTTGGCGAAGGCATGCTCCGCGCCAAGGCCAAGACCGGCATAGAGGGCCGCATGATCGTCACCGGCGTGCGCCATGTCGGTGTCGAGTCGATCGAGCAGGCGGCGCGCTTCGCGGCGCGTTGCGGGCATCCGCTGGTCACCGGCTTCGGCGTTGCCGGCGACGAGCGCATGGGCGAGATGGAGGACTATGTCAGGGCTTTCGAGATCGCGCGCGAGGCCGGGCTTGGCATCACCATCCATGCCGGGGAACTGACGGGGTGGGAGACCGTCCAGGCGGCACTCGACCACATCAAACCCTCCCGTATCGGCCATGGCGTGCGCGCCATCGAGAATCCGGACCTTGTCCGGCGTATCGCCGACGAAGGCATCGTTCTGGAATGCTGCCCCGGTTCCAACATCGCGCTCAAGGTGTTCGACAGTTTTGCCGACCATCCGTTTCCCGSCCTGCAGGCGGCCGGCTGCAAGGTGACGCTCAAYTCCGACGAYCCGCCTTATTTCTGGACGTCGCTGAAGCGCGAATACGCCATCGCCGCCGAGCATTTTGCGATGGACGACAAGGCGCTCGCCGCGGTCACCCGGACGGCAATAGAGGCAGCCTTCGTCGATCGCAAGACCAAGACCGCACTGCTCGCCAAGCTCAACGGCGTCGCGCGCTGATTT
>NZ_JBFUGJ010000424.1:0-4518 GCF_056402975.1 Mesorhizobium sp. P3_A9
CCATGGCACTGAAGTCCCATGCCGGCCAAGACCATGGTCCTGGCTGTCAACCCAACGTGGTCGAGTGGTTTATCGGAAAGGCTTTGAAATAAGGAAGTCGATGACGAAATCATGGCCAGATGCATCAAGCGAGAACGCCCTAGCTTTCCTCTTGGCGATCACGACTTGGTCGCCCTATTGGTCGTCACCTGGATCAGCAACAGGCCCTTCATGCTGGCGTACTCCTTGGGCTCGGCTGCCTAGTCGCTATATCAACGCAGCCATCCGAGTGGCGACCACCTTGCAATTCTGATCGAGATAGTGGGTGTGGGCTTCCGCTCCGATGCAGGTTTCCAAGCCGGTGCCGTCGATCGATCCTTCGCCATTCCACAACTCGCGTCCGACGTAGTCGCCGCTGCCATAGATATTTATCCATTTCCCAAGGCCACAGTCTTTGGGAACGGGACCTGCATCGGGCTGGCCTTGCGTGACCGGACGGTTGACCCATTGGTAAAGGGCAGGAAAGCGCCATGCATAGAGCTGCCGGAGCGGCGATCCGAGGGTGAGCAGATCGATTGGTGGATATCTGGAGAGGCATTTCTTCGCCTTCATATAGCGAAGGAAGTCTGTCGCGACGACCGTGCCCTGGCTGTGAGCTACAATGATCACCCTGTCATATTTGTTTTCCGCGATGAAATTCAGCAAAGCAGCAAAGCGCGCGAAAATCCGTAGGCGGGGCGTCTTGCCGCGCGGCCTCTCCCGCAACCAATTATCGACGTCGAGCGCGACGTCTATCAAAACTCGAAAGCGATTAATCGTCTCAGTGAAGGATTTGAGCAGGAGCTTTGACGCGGCAATAAATCCGACAGTCACACTACCAACGAAAATCCCGACGAAAGTGGCGAAAGAGGACCATGGCGACGGTTTGATGCTTAAAGAGTCGCCGAAAAGCTGGAGCAGACCCTTTGACGCAGCAATAAGCCCAACAGCGGCGCCACCAGCGAAAATCCGGGCGAGAGCAACGAAAGAGTTCCATAGCGGCGGTTGAGTGCCCAGATCGTCGCCGATAACGCTGACGTGCCAGAAGGCCTCCAGCGATCCCCAGGGGAAAATAATGAAAAATCCAGCTCCGGCGAGGACGGCGGCTACCCCCAGGAGCGAGTAGCCCCCGTCGAGCCACAGGCTGAGACGTTGCATTGGCCCCGCAGACGGCCTCGCCTCTGACAGATCGCCTGGAAAAAGCTCACGGAAAATGGAGGGTGCGAGTCCCCAAAAAGCGACCAGACCAGCAAGCAGCATCGCTAAAACATAAATGAAAAACAGGGAGTTGGCGCTGAGATCTATGAGCTTGACGACGAACTTGTCGATGGGCACCGTTTCGCTGCCGAGAAACCACGTCGCCCATGGCTGAAATGGATAGTTCGGCAGGAGCGTCTTGAATATGTTGTAAACTGCGGCCCATAGGGTCAGAACCACTGCAAGGAAGACAGGCGCTGGCAGCGACGCCGCGATAAAAGAAGTGTGAATTGAGCGCTTGAGGACTGCGCGGTTACCCGCGGTGGCTGCCTTCGAGAATATCCATGGGATCACGCATCCAAAGCCGAACATCGCCAAGTTTGTTATGTAGAGCCCGCTCCAGACGAGAACGAGGACAACGAAAGGACCTTCGGCGCTGTGGCCGATCCAACTTAACAGGCTCGGCACCGGATCCGTCGTGAACAGAGGCAGCTTGTAGGCCACCCCTGCCATCCAAAAGACCAACACAACCCCCACGATGCGCCAGAGAAAAAGCACGCCGGGCCGGATTCGGTCATAAGCCTTCATGGCAGTGTCACCTGCAACCGCCAGCAGGCAGAATACCAAGCCGGTGAGGATATAGGGAAAGCCCACCTGTGCATTTGAGAGCCAGCCCTGAAGGCCGTAGAATATGGCTCCCGCCGCTGCTCCCAGAGCAAAGGGCAGGACCACCATGAACTGCTTGGAAAATGAGGTGTAGTTGTGGTTGCCAATACACAAGCGCATGGACAGTGCGGCGACCAACAAGGCGACGATGCCTGGACAGGCGAACGCCTGCACGGAGGCATTCGTGAGAATGTCCAGGCCGCTCTTCGGTAACAGCAGCAGCGCCGGCACGGTCAAGAGCCCGAGCAGCACAAGGACCAGGTTTCCGAGGACGATCGGTGTTGCCAGCAGCCAGTACGAAAAAGCATTCAGCCCATAGAATCTGTTCCACGAATTCTTGATCCCGCACGCTTCGGCGGCCGGGAAGGCAGTTATCGCCGCCGTCCGGCCAAGGCTCGCAAGGTGAATGACAAGTTGAAAGATCTCGCCGATCAATGCGGTTGCATTCTTGCCAACATGGGACAAGTCGGACCAGTAAAGCTCGAAAACTTCGACTCTCGTGTCGCCCGGCGCCATGCTGTATCGGACGGTTTCGTAAATCTCGTTGTAAGTCGTGCCGCCCTTGAGAAGGGATTCCGAGAATTCAACATCGACATCTGGGCCGGCATTCTCTGCACGGGCCCTGAATGGCGATCCCATACCCAAGCGAAGCCTCCAGGCTTTCCGCGACTCCACGGATTTATCCGGTTCTATCGGTAGGTTGCTTCCGGTCACTGGAATTGAGATCGAGGTCAACTCGGGCCCAGGATATATGGTAGGTGCGTTACGCTGTAGTTGCTGTGCGACGGCCTTCGCTGTTTGGCCGTTGATGTGTTCCCCCACGCCGTGGATGGCGATGATGGCCGTCCTCACAGCTGCCATAGCGTTCCCCCGAAGTACGGCCGATGGTCTTGTCGTTTGCACAATGTAGCGCGCGAACTCGGTTGCAAATTACCTGACGAATGCTCGCCTTGGAAGAAGCCGATAGAGAGTTTTGAAGAAAAAAAGGAGATGGCGTAGGGAATACTTTTCCCCATTAGATTTCATTGTCGGCGGGTGCCCTCAGGTCCAGTCTGTGCAACAGAATGGCCGTGTCAGGTGCGCCGCAATTGCTGCGCGGCGAATCGTGTCTGCTCGGCTCCCGCGAGAAAGCGGGTGCTACCAAGTTTCGCAAACACTCTCTGCAACTTTTTCTAGGTGATTAGCCAGATGAAATGACCGTACGAAAGCCCATTGGCGGAGATGAATTTCTTCTGCTCTTAGGGATGCGTAAGAAGGGCTTGATGGCATTTCGAGAGGCAGACCGAGGCCCTAGATCAGCAGCAGCCCCTTCATGCTGGCGTATCCCTTGCGCCCGATGATGATGTGGTCGTGAACGGAAATACCCAGCCGCTTGCCGGCTTCGATGATCTCTTTCGTCATCTCGATGTCGGCGCGCGATGGCGTCGGGTCGCCCGAGGGGTGGTTGTGGACCAGGATGATCGCGGTGGCCGAGAGTTCGAGCGCCCGCTTGACCACTTCCCGGGGATAGACGGGCGTGTGGTCGACAGTGCCGGTCTGCTGCACTTCGTCGGCAATCAGCGCGTTCTTCTTGTCTAGGAACAGGATGCGGAACTGTTCGCGCGCCTCGAAGGCCATGGCCGAGCGGCAATAGGCGAGAAGCTGCGTCCAGGACGAAAGGACTTCGCGGCCATGGACCTCGCCATGCGCCATGCGCTGCGCCGTCGCAGCGACAACCTTAAGGTCGAACGCCACCGCCGGGCCGATGCCCTTGACCTCCTGCAGCAGGTTGATAGGTGCGCCGAGTACCTCGGCCAGCGTGCCGAAGCGCGCCAGCAGCGCCTTGGCGGCTGGCTTGGTGTCGGCGCGCGGGATCAGCCGGAAAAGCAAGAGCTCGAGGAGTTCATAATCGGGCAGGGCGTCTGGACCCGCCGAGGCAAAGCGCTCGCGCAAGCGGTCGCGATGGCCGAGATAGCTAGGCTTTTCGGCTGGAGCCGGCCTCGCCTTCGCCGCGGGCCGGATCGGCACCTCGGAGAAGAAACTCCGCTCGTCGTCGTCGCCTGATGTCGCCATACCCCCGCCTGTGCTAAAGTACGAACCTAGGCAATATACTTGCCCCAGATCGACAGAATACTAGGACGGCGGGCATGGGGCGGTCGAGGTCTTTTGTCGACAGCTTTGAAGGGCTTTTCGTGAGGGGGGAGGCGGTTACCTTAGCCAAGCCATCTCGCTTGCCGGCGCGCTTGAAAATCCTCGCGCCACCGATCAAAGGATGCCGATTGGCGGCTAGTGAGGCGCCGCGATCTCGCCGGGCAGCTTGCGCGCCCAGGGTGGTCCTTCTCCGAAATACATGCTGTCGTTGTCGTCATTGATCAGATCAAGCAGCAAAGCTTGCGGCGGTGGTGCAGGACGCCAGATCGCACAACGATCAGATTCTGGCTTGTCAGGCGTGGTTGCAATTTGGGCRATGACGGCCCCGTCGGACGGCAGCTCGATCTTGCTGACCGTTCCATGGCATCGCGCAAGATCGTTGAGGCGGATGATCGGCGTCAGAAAACGCCCGTCCGCCAGATTGAGAAGTCGCAAGTTGTCGCTCGAATACACGGCGAGGACCTCCGTCTCCGGCGACGGCGTGTACTGTACCCTCGTGCCAAACCC
>NZ_JBFUGJ010000425.1:0-4478 GCF_056402975.1 Mesorhizobium sp. P3_A9
GGCGAGAGCTGTCGTCGCCCTCGTCGATAGTCTGGATCGGGATGAGAGGCTTCCGAAGGCATCGTTAAGCACGGCAGTTGACAGGGCGCACCAACGCAAACAGTTTTCATCCGACCGAAAAGCGAGGAGCAGCGCGAAATGAAGAAGACTACCAAAAATCTGCACTGACGAAGAAGTACCGCTATCGCTGTCACGGCAGGCCGCCTCCGCCTTCAGCCCCTGACCATGAGGTTCGTCGAGCAACGCGCTGGCTAAGACCGCGGGCATTTTCGCCTCAGTCGCGGCAGGGTTTCTCATCGCCTGTCACTTCACCGCAGACAAGCCCAGCGAACTCTTGAACCTCGGTCGATCGCTATTTGCACAGTTTTTCCTGACGTAGCGTTTGCATTGCCGGCCTAACGAGGCGACCAAACACTCCAGCAAGTGCCCGCTTTGCAGGACCCGCGTTGTTGCCTGGTAGTGGCCCCAATATGCGATATGGCTAGGTGCAACTTCCGCCCTCCCAGACAGCGTCGGCTTCTACACGCGAGAAAAGGTTTTGATCTGTTTTGGCGATCTCCGATTTGCGACATGTTCGCCGAAATAAAGGAAACATGTGCTCGTCTTAATGTCGGTAGCAAGGGCTATTCGGGTAACCCCGGATTGTAATGCACAATCGCGTCGAGGATCGTGCGGTAGAGGCTGTCGACCTCTTCGTCGATCTCGCCCCGCTTGATGCCGAGCGCCTTGGCGTCGGCGATCAGCTTGTGCGTAAGTTCATCGACCGAGATGACATCGTCCTTCGTCGTCTCTGGAACGTTGTTGGCCAACCATCGGTCGAGGAAGTTGATTCCGCGAGTGCTCATGCCCCAATAAGCTGTGCCGGCACATTAGGTTCCGATTGAGGAAGGCATGGCGAGGGAAGCCGACTATCAGGATGACGATTTGGTGATCATTTCGCGCAACCCGCTGAAAGGTAAGCTGCTGCTAATCGAAGAGCATGAAGAGATTGAGTTGCATCTTGAACGGGACGCGCCGAAGGGTTGATGAGCGAGCCTGATGGAAAGCGTCGTCGCTCCCCTACAGCCGGCCTGCCAAACCGCCGGTGCGCGTCGCCGGCTGCTGCTCCCCGGTTCCAGGGCCGCGATGGCCAGCGCAGCCCTCTGAACCCAAGCAATTCGAATGAGGCTGGGCAGCCCTCCAATATTGATTGGTCAGTAAACCATTCGATGCCCCTATCAAGGGCCGCTCTGATATCGTCTGGACTGCCGATACGCCCGCTGAAAACGGCGATAAGCCGAAGCGCAAAGTGCGGCCGCGCCGGATGCCTACCCGCTCTGCCTGCTCGCAATAGCCATCCAGAATTGTAGWGAGCTTTGCCAACTGTATTTCGTCCGTCGTTGCACGAATGGTCATCTCGCATATTCCCTGACCGGGCGAAAGCGTGATGGACTCTTCAAATGCGTTCGAGCCGGGCGACTTAAGAAACGTCCTCTTCCGCGAGTCGGTTAGCGAGTCAATTCCCCGCGTTGCCGGGGTGCTCAATACCAGCCATCAGCCGGTTAAACGCCGCGGCATCCTCCACCGTGTCGAATGGTCTTGCTGTCGCGGTGCGGTCTACCGCCAGAATGACAGCCAGAAAGGAAAACCCAACATCGGCGGTTCATACACAACGTGTTGGGCGCTTCTTCATGAGCCTCTGACGGTGACCCAGGGCGGTAGGCAACGTGGCCCATGTGGCTAGATAGCTGTCGAAACTTCGCGCCGGTCAGGACCGTAGCATGCCTGCATCTGGCTTGATGGAACATTAGCCACCTCTAAAGGTTATCCCGCGCGGCAGGTTGGTGCCCTCCATCGCCTGCTGAAGATCGGGCCTCCGATCGGCCCGCGCTCCCAGAGGGGCGCGGGCTTTCGAACTTACCAGACTGACCCGAGAATAGAGGACTGCGCCGAAGCCGAGAAGGCGCTAACGACGCCAGCGGGCCGAGCACCAGTGTCGGCACATTTCAGCCGCCGTTGTCGACACCACCACTGACGCCCGGCTTGGTGACATTGTGGTTGCGCACTTCCACAGCCACGACACCATCAGCAGTTTGTCGGGCAGGAGACGCCGCCTGAGCATAATGACGCTCCCAAGCACCGAGCGCGAACTGTGCGCCAAGTCGCCAAGCGGGTCCATAGCGGACCGCTGGTCGCGGTCTTGCAAACGGCCCATTGCTGCGTAAATTGCCCTCTGCCATGACCACCTCATACCTCAACCACAACCTTGAATGTCCGCGCTGCCTGACCATCCGGCTGAGAATACCGGCTGATGCCCAGCCCGATACCAGGATCGTCTGCAGCGATTGCGGCGAATTCCTGGGGACGTGGGACGACCTGCAGACCGACTTTGAAAAGCAGGGCGGGAACACGGGGGTTTTCCGGCTCGACAAGGGCCGCATCAAGCGAATCGAGTGACGAATACTGTCGGCAAATTGTGCTTCTAGTGCTGATTGGGAACAGAACCATCCACGCCTGCCAACGGCGCTTCCAAGCTCCAAGTGATCCCATGGGGACCGTATTCAAGGTTTCCCTGCCCACCCACCGCTGCGGGCGCAACCCGCTTCAAGACCACGGTTCCAAAGCCGCCCTTTCCGATGGTCTGGACGTGCGGCCCATCTGTTTCAGCCCAGGTGAGATGAAAGCGCCGCGATGCTCCGGAACCGGTGATGGTCCATGTGACTAAAATCTGGCCGTCATCCCCTGAGAGCACGCCATATTTCGCCGAGTTGGTCGCGAGTTCGTGGAAGGCAATGCCAAGATACTGGACCGCATTGGGCCCGAGTACCAACGATGGGCCGGACATTTCGATCACGTCACCCCTCGGGAATGGCTGGGCTTGGGCCGCCAAGAGTTCATTGATACTGGCGCCCTTCCAATCGGCGGATACAAGCAGGTCGTGGGATCTCGATAGCGCCATGATGCGCTCCCGTACCTGCGATTCAAACTCCCTCGGCGTCTCCGATCGCTTGTTGGTCTCGCGGATCATCGACAGGATGACCGAGTACTGGTTTTTCACCCGATGGTTGACCTCGCGCATCAGCATGCGGATGCGTTGCTCGCTTTCCCTCGCCGACGTAATGTCCCGGGCAATCTTCGATGCTCCAACTATCTGGCCAGTCGCATTACGCACCGGCGATATCGTCAGCGAGACCGGCACTAGGCTTCCGTCCTTGCGCTGCCGGATCGTTTCGTAGGTGTCGACGCGCTCGCCACGTCGGATGCGCTCGAGGATGCGGGGCTCCYCGTCCTGATGATTAGGCGGGATCAGTATCGTCACCGACTGGCCGATTGCTTCGTCGGCGGTATATCCGAACAGGCGTTCGGCACCTTGGTTCCAGCTCTTGATGATGGTGTTAAGATCCTTGCTGACGATTGCATCGAACGAGGATTCAACAATCCCTGACAGATGCTGCCTGGCCTCCTCGGCACGCTGGCGGTCGGTCAGGTCAAGTAGCATGTTCACGGCACCGATCAGATTGCCATGCTCATCCCGTAGCGGCGTGGGGTAGGGCAGGAACGGAAAAAAGGATCCGTCGGGACGCTGCGCAACGGCCTGCTGGTTTCGGACCGGCCGGTTTTCCTTCAGTGCAATGGCCATGGGGCACTCGTCATGCGGCAGTTCCTTGCCGTCGGCCGTAAACAGCTTGAACGTCACGCACCATTTGTCCTTGCCGATCGCGGGCTCCCGTCCTGCCATATCGGCAGCAGCGCGATTGCAATAGGTAATGGTGCCATGCTGATCAGTCGTGTAGATGGCGACCGGAAGGCCGTCGAGAATCTGGTGATAGGTGTTGTCGTGCTGCCTGAGTTCCGTACGGGTCCGTTCCAGATCAGTCACGTCGACTGTGAAGCATCTGGTGTTGACCAGCTTGCCGTTGCGGAAATGGCCGCTCGAGGTGATTTCGACATGCTTGATCGACCCGTCGCAGGCCCGCAACCGCGCCGGATGTCGGGCGATGTTCTCGCCTCGCGTGAGCCGGCTTAAAATGTCGTCGATCATGTCCCGGTCCGGGTAGAAGTCGGCGATATGGCGACCGACATAATCCTCCGCAGGATAGCCAAGCAGGTTCAGCTCGGCTTTGTTGGCGTGCAGGATAAAGCCTTCCGCGCTTATGAGATGGAGGGCAACGGCGCCATTCTCGAAAAAATCCCGATAATCGAATTCGAGGCTATCCTCTACGGGCCCTCCGGGGTTGTTGAGGGCGACAACGTTCGCCTGCGGCAGTTCATTCATTCCGGGATTCCTGATACAGTAAAACACACAGCAACGCAGCACCTGGCCGTTCGTTCCAAGACTGGCGCGTTCAGATCGATAGGGAACAAACTCGATGTGGAGATCAGGGGACCCGTCCTTCCCAGCGCGGACGCTGACGGAGAAGCTGCCGCGCCTCTCTTAGCAGCGAATAGCGATACGTTGCGATCAGCCGGTGAACTCACGGGCCTGCTCTTCCGAGATC
>NZ_JBFUGJ010000426.1:0-4382 GCF_056402975.1 Mesorhizobium sp. P3_A9
GATTATGGCTGGCTCGGCTTCGTGTCGTTCCTGACTCTTGTCGTCTGGACCATCACAGCCGGTTTTCGAATCCTGCTGCGCGACCGGCCGTGGCAGCCCTATCTGCTGTGCGCCTATGTCGCCTTCATCGGCAATATCGGTCTCGGCACCTTCATCGACATCGACCACTGGCGCCACATGTATCTGCTGCTCGGCCTGATCTGGGGCGCCATCGCGCTGGAATACCGCCATCAGCGGCTGTTGCGGCCGGCATTTCCAGGCGTGTCGTCGATCGCGCGATAAACGCCGAATTTCGGTTGACCCGAMCMGGSTTATCACGATACATCGCGACCGGTCCGGAGTGTAGCGCAGCCCGGTAGCGCACTTGACTGGGGGTCAAGGGGTCGTCGGTTCGAATCCGGCCACTCCGACCATTCATGAAAACAAGGACTTACCCCCAAAGTCCAGCCCTTCGTTTTCAGGACAATTCCAGGATAACGCCCAGGGCAACTTGTGTTGCTGGGCATTTTCTGTCGACGCGAACCAGAACACTAGGTTTTCCAAGGGCGATCAAAAGTCTTCGGGCCTCTTTGCCACAGTAAGGCAGCGCGCGCTTAGATGCGGGTAGTGCCACTCTCCCGGCTGCCAAAATGTCGTGCCACCGATGGTCTGTCGGCGCTTCGTCCTTGGCCTAACCCGCCACCCATCTCAATGATACCGACCAGTGCACGGACGAACTGCGCCATATCGTTTGCCGTAATGGCTGCCCTGTCGGGGCTTTGCCCAATGTGCTCGGCTGCTTCGCAACATGTCCGTCGGATGAGATCGTAGTGCAAATCTCTCTCATCTTCCGGCAACGCTGCTAGCTTCATGGCTCGGCGATGAATCAGCCGTAGCAATTGTTCGAGCGCTGCTCCGACACTCATGCGTTGCTCCGCATTGGTCGAGCGTTCCCGGCGCTCTGAGGCGCGCGGTGGAACGTCGATGAGAGGCGTTTCCGTCTCTTTGAAAGGAAGGCTGCACCACAGCTGTTAATATATTGTTTCTTGCTAATATAAGGACCTGCCCAGGCCCGGGCGGCTTAAAGTATGCCATTCTGGCCCCAACTGTTTGCATGTTTCGAGCACATAAACGCTAGCGCACGTGATGGCCCGCCGGCCCGTCCTTGCCTGAGTCGCTAGGTGAGTTCAGACCCTACCCCTGGCACACATCGACCCACTCAGCCCCAATCAGCTCAGCCATCCTCTGCGGTGCAATCCGTACCGCCGCGTTGGTGGCGCCCGCCGCCGGCACCACCTCGTCGAATTCGCGCAGCGACACGTCGCAATAGACCGGCAGTGGCGCTGGTAGGCCGAACGGGCAGACACCGCCGACCGGATGGCTTGTGGCCGCGACAACTTCGCCTGCGTCCAGCATGCGCGGCTTGCCGCCGAACTGGTCCTTGAACTTGCGGTTGTCCAGCCTGGCGATGCCGCTGGTGACGACCAGCATGGTGCGCTCGCCGACACGCAGGCAGATGGTCTTGGCGATCTGCGCCGGCAGAACGCCATGCGCTTCCGCCGCCAGCGTCACCGTCGCCGAACTCGCTTGCGTGACGATGACCTCTATATCGGGCGCATGAGCGGCGAAGAAGGCACGAACAGAGTCCAGGCTCATATCAAAAACCCACGATTCGAAGACGACGGACGGCAGACGCGATTGGCGCAAGATTGGGATGCCGCAGGTATAAACACGTGCGATCTGTAGGTCGGCAAGCCCGGCCAGTTTGATAACGCCATCGCATCAACAAGAAACCCGCCAAGCGGGCCTTGGCGGGTTCTCTTGCATGCCTGGTACTGGTCTATGCCAGGGGTCGGCCTTGTGCGGCCGGTATCGGTGCAGCGGACGCAATGAGAGCGTCCTGAGGCATGYGAAGCGCGGACGCAATACGACGCAGCTTCGACGGATCGGCCGCCCGGCCGTTCTCGATATCCTCAATCTCGCCGACCGACAGACCGCAGGTCAGGGAAAGCTCTTCCACGCTGTATCCGCGGGTTTCCCGCATTGCTCTAAGCGTGGTGTAATCGTGCCCGATCTCACTGGCTAACGGTTCGGAGAGGGCATGGCTTTTTGCATTGTTGGGCATTGGCAACTCCGGTGGCTGAAAGCGTTTTGATCAAAAATGGAGTGTTGCCTGAGACGAGCAGGAACATGCCCGCTCGCCGGCGATTTGCCAAGAGCCAAAGGCTGTCACGCTATCGTGAACCTATGGCCCGCGATGCGGTTGCACGCATATCGGCGCCATCAAGTTCTTTTGAACACCCAGGCACCTTTTTGCCCGGAGGTTTCAGCCCACCTGTTCGTTGTTCTGATGCGCTGGCGTGAAAACCATCCGGTTCCAGCCAGCCCGTCCCCAGAAGGATCCCTGTAATGAACTTCAAGACAATCATGGTCGTGCTCGGCACGATCTCCAGCCTTTCCGTTGCCGCCGTGGGCGGGGCCCAGGCGGCGGACGCGCTGCGCGTGCGCGGCACGGTGGTCAGTTTCGAGCCATCGTTGCTCACCGTGAAAACCCGCCAGGGCGACACCTCCGCGATCAAGCTCAATACCGGCTGGAAGGTCTCCGGCGTCGCCAGCGCCTCTGAAAAGGACATAAAACAGGGCGATTTCCTTGGCATCGCATCGGTCTCGAAGGCGGATGGCGGCAGTGGGGCGCTGGAGGTGGTGATTTTCCCAGCCGCCTTGAAAGGCACTGGCGAGGGCGACCGTCCGTGGGACTTGCAGCCGAACAGCCGCATGACCAACGGCACCGTGGCCGACGTCACCGACATAAACGGGCGCGCCGTGACGCTGACCTATGACAACGGGCAGACCAAGAAGATTTCGATCCCCGACAGCACGCCGGTCGTGACCTTCGCCCCGGCCACGCCGACCGATCTCAAGCCAGGCGCAACGGTCTTCGTCAATGCCCAGCGTGAGGCTGACGGGACGCTGAGTTCCAGCCGCGTCGTGGTGGGAAACAATGGCGTGATCCCGCCAATGTAGCCAAAACAGGCGACAAAGGCGCGGCTCTCGGCCTTGTGATGATGGTGGTGTAGGTCCCGGCTCCCTGGAAACACTCCAGAAACAAAATTCTACAATCGGGAAATACTGACGAAAAAATTCGGGAGCGTAATTTCATACGCGGCGGTCGGGCTATCGACCCGAGTCATATCTGCCGGCGAAACAAAAGGAAACGATCCATGAAGAAGTCCCTCCTCTCGGCCCTCGGGCTCGCAGTTGCGGTTGCTTTCACGGTGCCGGCTATCGGCGTGACGAGCGCGGATGCGGCGCCGATGGCGAAGCATCATCATCATCGCCACCACCATCATCATCGCCACCATCACTGGCACCACCACCATCATCATCACCACCACATGAAGACGATGAAGAAGGCCTAAGCATACCGACTGCCAACGAGAAGACCGGCCCTGGCTTCTTGTTCAGGGCTGGTCTTCTCCTGGTCATGCAATGYCAAGCCCGACCTGATCCGGGCCTGTTGAATTGTGCCGGATGATTGCTGGCCAGGATTTTCGGCGCCAATCCCGATACCGCGACGACAGGCGAAATCTTTCACGCGGGGCCAAATCGCGATACGCAAGGGGATGTTGCCGACCGGTACGCTGCACCGGACCAGGCTTTTGCGAACAGGGCCAGGTATCCCCCGATGACGGCCAAGGCCGATATCTCCCGGACAGACCGCATTGTCCTGTCGGTCGCGCGATTGTGGCTCACGCTCCGCCATCCTGCGCTTGTCGTGCGATTCTTCATGAAACTGGGCTATCTACCCAATCCGGCCGCGCCGGTGCGCTACCATGAGCTTTTGCTCTGGCGAAAGATCCTCGATCGCAACCCGCTGTTCGTGACGCTGACCGACAAGCTCGCGGCCAAGGCCTACATTCGTAACGCCTGTCCCGAGATCGACGTGCCTCAGACGCTCTGGTCCGGGCACGACGCTGCCGAGATCCCTGTGGATCTGCTGGCCGGTGCCGTCGTGGTCAAGGCAAACCATGGCTGCGCGATGAACATATTCGTCCGCGACGGCAAACCGGATCGCGCCACCATCGTGCGCAAGGCGAGTCGCTGGCTCAGGAAACGCTACGGCCGCCGCCATGGCGAATGGGCCTATTGGCCTGTCGTGCCGACCGTCTTCGTGGAGGAACGGCTGACACTCAGCGGCGGCACGACTGCCACCGACATCAAGGTTCATGTCTGCTCCGGCGTGATCTCCCATGTCTGGGTGGAGGATAAGCACGCCAAGGGTTCGCTGCTGTTCGACCGGCAAGCCAATCCGTTGCCCGGCCGCGATCCGGACTATCCCCGCGAGGATCAGGCCTTGCCCGTCAATGCGCGGCTCATCGACCATGTTCGCCAGGCAATTTCGA
>NZ_JBFUGJ010000427.1:0-4375 GCF_056402975.1 Mesorhizobium sp. P3_A9
GCTTTCGACGGGGGCGCAGGCCATCCATCCCGGTTACGGCTTCCTGTCGGAGAATCCTGATTTCGTCGACCAGGTGGTGGCGGCGGGGCTCACCTTCATCGGCCCGTCGGCGGCCTCGATCCGTGCCATGGGGCTGAAGGACGCCGCCAAGCGGCTGATGGAGAAGGCCGGGGTGCCGGTGGTGCCGGGCTATCATGGCGAGGCTCAGGAGATCGTCCTGCTGGCGTCCAAGGCACGCGAGATCGGCTATCCCGTACTGATCAAGGCGCGCGCCGGCGGCGGCGGCAAGGGCATGCGCCGCGTCGAGCATCCCGATGATTTCTCCGAGGCGCTGTCCAGCGCCCGGCGCGAAGCAAAAGCCGCTTTCGGCGACGACCGCGTGCTGGTCGAAAAATATGTCGACAAGCCGCGGCATATCGAAGTGCAGGTGTTCGGCGACAACTTTGGCAACGCCGTGCATCTCTTTGAGCGTGACTGCTCGGCACAACGCCGCCACCAGAAGGTGATCGAGGAAGCCCCCGCCCCCGGAATGACGCCGGCTTTGCGCAAGGCAATGACGGAAGCCGCCGTGAAGGCCGCCAAGGCGATCAATTATTCCGGCGCCGGCACCATCGAGTTCATCGTCGATGCCTCGCAAGGCCTCAAGGCCGACCGATTCTGGTTCATGGAAATGAACACCCGCCTGCAGGTCGARCAYCCGGTCACSGAAATGGTCACCGGCACCGATCTGGTCGAGTGGCAGTTGCGGGTTGCGTCTGGCGAAAAGCTGCCGAAGACGCAAAGCGAGATCACGCTTGCCGGCCATGCCTTCGAGGCGCGCATCTATGCGGAGGACGCGGCAAAAGGGTTCCTGCCTGCAACAGGCACACTGCATCATCTGAAGTTTCCCGAGCCCGACGCGGCGGCGCTGCGCATCGAGACCGGCGTGCGGGCCGGCGATGCCATCTCGCCCTTTTACGATCCGATGATCGCCAAGCTGGTGGTCCATGCAAAGGACAGGCAAGCGGCGCTGGAAGCTCTCGGCGCGGCGCTGTCGCAGACCGAAATTGCCGGTTCCACCGTCAACACCGCCTTTCTTGCCGCCCTTGCCGCCGATCCCGACTTCTGCGCTGGCGACGTCGACACCGGCTTGATCGGCAGACACCATGAGGCGCTGACCGTGGTCGCGCCGCCGACCGGCGAAATCATCGCGGCGGCCGCCCTTGCCGCCTCCGGTGCCGAAACCTTGTCATCACCGAATGATCCATGGTCTTCGCTCCCCGGCTACGCGCATTTCCATGGCGTGGCGCGACGCATACGATTGAAGTTCGGCGACGACGACATCGCGGCAAAGGTGTCGGTGCGGCCGGACGGGCGCTTTCAGGTGGCGCTCGATGCGCCCTATGACAGCGCCAATGCACATGATTTTCGCGCCGCTGCTCGCCTCGCCCGCTGGCCAGGCCACATCACGGTGTTCGAAGGTGCCGTCGGCTATACATTCGCGGTGCCCGACCCATTGGCCAGGAGCGATGACGCGGCGGCCGCTTCCGGCAGCCTGCGCGCACCGATGCCCGGCCTGGTCAAGCTGGTGCGCGTGGCAAAGGGTGATGCGGTGATCAAGGGACAACCGCTGCTGATCCTCGAGGCGATGAAGATGGAACACACGATCGCCGCCCCGCATGACGGGGTGATTGCCGAAATCGCCATTGAAGGTGCACAGGTCACCGACGGGACGGTGCTGGTGCGGTTCGTCGAGGAAGAAGCTTCGACTGCCGCAACTGGCTGACAGCCGGAAGTACATCCTGGGTCACAAAGAAAAATGGCCGGGACGAACCCGGCCAAACGGCCGTTTTTATGGAAAATACGGTAAAATTCTCCCTTTTATGGCGATAATGGCCGTATTGTTCGCAATGCGGTTATGATAACCGTTGCGCAGGGGGGAACGCAAAATGGCTCGTAACAAGCTCTCCGAGAGTAAGATCAAGGGTCTGCCCGCTGGGTTGCACGGTGACGGAGACGGCCTCTGGATCCGTGTCCAAAAATCAGGATCAAGGAATTGGGTTTTTATTTACCGCCGCGGTTCTGAGCGAGTCGAAATGGGACTCGGCGGCTACGGCCAAGGCACAGCGCCTGTGAGCCTTGGCCTGGCGCGCGAGAAGGCAGAAGCTGTACGGCAGCAACTTGCGCGAGGAGAGAATCCAAGGGTAGCGCGCGTCRAGCCGAAGTCCTTCCTAGAAGTGGCCAATGCATTAATTGATGCGAAGCGCTCCGGATGGACAGGGGGCAAGACCGCTGGCGAATGGGAATTCAGCCTCAGGGAACATGCGAAATTTCTGCATGACATGCCTGTGGCGAGCATCGTCCTAGGTGACGTCAAGGAGTGTTTGCTTCCCATGTGGGCCACACAGTCCGAGACAGCGAGTCGTGTGCGCGGTCGCATAGAGAGCGTGTTCGACTACGCGACTGCCCATGGTTGGCGCACAGCAGGCAATCCCGCCCGATGGACAGGGCTTCTAGACAAGGTACTCCCACCGCCAGCCTCATCCGGAAAGCATCACGCTGCGCTGCCATACAAAAGTATACCAGCCTTGATGAAGGCCCTACGAGAAGCCAGCACTGCTCAGGCGCGCGTGGTGGAGCTTATTACGCTAACCGCTGTTCGAGCAGGCGAGGCGCGAGGCGCCGTTTGGGATGAAATCGATTTCGCCGAACGGACATGGACTATCCCCAAAGCACGGATGAAGGCGAAACGCGACCATGTCATCCCCTTAAGTGATCCCGCCGTGACGGTCCTGCAGATACAGAAACAAGTCGCCACAAATCAGTTCGTCTTCGCAAGCCGAAAGGCTGACACTCGGATCTCGGAGATGGTGGTTGTTAAGGCCATGCGGGCTGCGTCGCCAGATAAGTACGCAACGCTCCACGGCCTTCGATCTACGTTCCGCGACTGGTGCGGGGATTGCACGGAACATCCAAGGGAGATCGYCGAGGCTGCTTTGGCGCACGCCGTTGGGAATGCGGTGGAGCAGGCCTACCGCCGCTCTGATGCATTGCAAAAAAGACGCATCTTAATGGACGACTGGGGCAAGTACTGTGTAAACAACGCCCCTGACCATATTGACATGATAGGCGAAAAAGCCTATAAGTGAGCCCTTGGCATATCTCGCCTAAATTAACGGCGACCCTAACCCCTCACATTAATCAAGCATTTGATACGCGTCTGTTGACGCGGGGCTTTCGTGCGACTGCGCGCAAGATTTCAATGGGGATTCAGGAATGAACGCGAACGACAATACACCACGTTTGATGGCACCCAAGGAAGCGGCTCTGGCAACAAGCCTTTCGCGACCACTCTTGAGCTTGATGGCTGATGCGGGCCAATTCCCAAAGGCAGTCAAGCTTGGCGAGCGGCGGGTTGCCTATGTGCGGTCCGAGGTTGACGCATGGATCGACGCGCGCATCGCAGCGAGGGCAGCGGCCTAACCCCTGCCCTCATCAAAAACCCACCGCGGATCCAACCGCGGCCACTCCATCAGGGAACCACCAATTGCAAATCTTATCACTTCGGCCGGAACCACCGGGCGGCGGAGCCGTGCGCGCACGCTTCGACGTCCAGATGGATGATGGCATCAGACTTTACGACCTGAAGCTCGTCCAAGCGCGCGCTGGCTGGCGCGTATACGGCCCGCAGCACCACGGCGGCGCTGTCGTAACCTTCCCGATCGCTATTGCAGACCAAATCGCAGCGGAGGCAGTCGCCCTTGTCCAGCACCAATCCTAAGACTGCGGCGCAGCCCTGTCCCTATAGAGTCGACGATCGCGTCGAGCACGACAAGTACGGTGCCGGAACCGTCACGGCGGTCCACGTCGCAGGAGCATCTGTTCGCTTCGACGCAGGCGGTAGAATTCGCCCGTTCGGGTTCGAGGAACTGCGGCCAGCGAATGACAACACGGCACCATCAGAGCGTCCAAAGGCTGAAATACTTAAGCTGTCGGGTACCGCTAGCCTTCCTCAATTGGAATGGGTGTATGGCCGCGTCCGAGTGCGAAAGTATGTTTCAGCGCTGTTCTCGCCCGGCGGTGGAGGTAAGACGTCGCTGCTAACTGCGGAGGCGTTGGACATGGCTACCGGCCGCGACATTCTAGGTGTCGGTCACCGGCAGAAAATGCGGGTTTGGTACGTCAATACAGAGGATCCCCGCGATCTGGTAATTCGGCAATTCGAGACGGCAGCCGCGCTACATCGCATCACAAACGATGACATCGGCGATCGTCTCCTGATCTCGAATGGCCGGGACTCAACCTTCGTCGTAGCGCGAGAGGACAAACGGACAGGCCTCAAATTCAACGAACCGGTTATCTCTGGGATTGTGGAGGTTGCGGCCGAGTTCAAGCC
>NZ_JBFUGJ010000428.1:0-4369 GCF_056402975.1 Mesorhizobium sp. P3_A9
GGTTTATGCCCATCGAGTACAAAGCACGAACGACACAAATGAAAAGCTCGATTTGGTCGCCAAAGCAATTTATCAGCTTGCTCAATCGATAGCCGACATCGAACAAAAGGTTCGACAGATCAAATAGACTATTTCAACTCACCCCCTCACCATGCTGTTGACCTGGTTGGATGTGAGGAACATCAGCACCACTTCTGACATGCCGAGCAGCGGCGTGAAGGTGATCATGGTGATGCCGCCGGTTGCATTCGTACGGGTCAGGCCCTCGCTGTAGATATCAGGCGGTGGCTCTTCGTCGAACCACACGCCGTCCAGCGTTGACCCCTGCCATTTCTCACGACCCTTTCATAGGACTTGAAACCGAGGATGGATCGACCGGCCTCCTTTGACGAGCTATTTCAGAAGCCGTCAAATTGGATTAAGCTTTCTGATGCTGTTCAATTAAAAGAGGGGGATTTATCCGATGGCGGCGATTCTAAAATACTTCAGCCCTGAGCAAGTCGAAGCTTTTCTAAAGTTTGGACCCACCGGTTTTGCCGCGCTGATGTTGATCTTGGCGGCAATTGGGATGGTGAGAGAACCATCAAAGATCAAGGCGCTTTTACTGGCCTTCTTCATGGTCGTAGGGGCATTTTGTTTCGTCGTAGCAGTATGGGCTTCGCGGCCACCGGCACCGCCCCCGGGACCGGGACCAGGCATTACAGCAGAACAGGTTGCTACGTTAGAGGGTGTACTTAAAGTAGACGGAACCGCACTTGAAGAAGTGAAACAGGCAAGCGCGTTGGGGCTTGCTGGATGCAGGGGAGGCAGCAGCGGAGTACCGCTTTTCCATGCTAGTGAATTCTCTACTTCTATCGCAGCACTCACTGGAGACCTTTCGCAGATACGCGGTCAGGTTCAACAGGCACTGAACGGACCAAGAACGTAGCGCGCCGACGAAGAGCGCCTAACAGTCTTTTCGATCACGTGGCGCAGGCAGCACGGCACAAGCGTCGCGGTCTGAGAGGGCGCAAGGTCAATGGGGAGTATCGTGAAAGAAGCTACGTCGTTTCTCGCTGATTTGGCGGCCGTCGCGACCGCTGTCGTCGCCATATGGGCTTGGGCCCGATATCTATGGAACACAAAACGAAGGCAGCGGAGACTGGAAGAGTACCTCGAGGGAGAGCAATCCCAAGGAGGAAATCAGGGGATGCGAACTATCCTCCATCTCATGTCCAACTTGGCGATGACAGAGGAGCAAATCTACACAGCTGCGTTTGCCAGCAAGAAAGTGACGGCTGTGCCCCTCCCCGATGGCAGAGGGTTCGCGAAGGATATCCTGTTCTTATACCAAGAGCCCAAGCCAGGCCGGTACTCGCCGAGATAGAAGTTCCACGCCTAATCTCTGTTCATTGCTCGGCTACCGCCAAGAATGATGGTTGCGTGCCGGGTCGACATATGACGTCTCCTTGATCGGGGCTAATTGAGATGCGAGTACGTTCGGCTGAACGTCGAGCAGCGGGGAACTAAAGCGAATGTCGACAAGAATATTCCGCAGGTCGGCGGGGAAGATGATGATTGGCTTTTTGCTTCAGGCGGAACGGCTATATGGGTCGCGGGACGCGAACTGGAGATTGGAGGGCATCCAGGTCCATGATCTCGGTCCGCGTCTCTGGTTTCCTGTTGTTGGGGAAAACAGGATTGAAATCGAGGTCTCACCCTCGGCAACCGATGACCCCGATATTGCGGCGTTTCAGATTGCGCACGAAGTCATCCACCTCCTGGCGCCGATTCAGGCCGAAGTGGGAGCCGAATTTATGCCGGCCTCTGCTTTGGAAGAAGGGTTGGCTGTGCACTTCAGCCTGTGCGCGCCTCGCTACTCTAGCGCGGCTAAAGCTATTCAGCTGGAAACGACTCTGCCGGACACCTATCGCGCAGCTCTCGCTCTCTACAGGTCACTAGAGGGCATTTGCCCTGACGCTGTGCGGCATCTGCGATCCATCCGCCCAAACTTTTTCGATATGGATGAAGTATTTCTCCAAACGGAACTGACCATCCCTGCCAGCTTGGCGAGGGCCCTGGTGCAATCTAACCGAATGCGTTGAGTTCCGCTCAGCAAAAGCGAAAGCCGCCCGCTCAGATCCGAAGCGGCTTTAAAATTGTAGCGGTTGATTCGGCCGCCGACCCAACTCGATGATTCACGGCTACGATGACTCGCGTTATKAGGCGGCACGGCCCAGAACCGATTTGAGGGCAAACGGCTGAAGGGTGTGCCGAGATTCAGGTCAGGTCGAGTCGAAAATGGCTCCCCCGAGTACCGGAGCGGAGCGTACTTTTCGTACGTGAGCACCGGAAGCGCAGGGAGCCGCCATTTGCAGACCGGCCTCACCTGAATATCGGCACACCCTAATGCGCTTCGCGGCGATAGATCCACAGCTGCGTCGGCGGGATGTTGCGGAAGATGAAATCGAAATGCTTGACCGTGTAGTCGCCACGGCCGGCCGGGATCGGCGACAGCGGGCCATAGGTCAGCTGCACGATCGGCCGGCCCGCAGGGATGCGGTCGAGCAGGCTTTCGATGTAGGCAATGCGCTGGGCGACGGGGAAATTGAGCAGCGGCACGCCGGAGACGACGGAATCGAAGATCATCCCGCTTCTCTCGCCAAGCGTGGCGTTGAGGTTGAAGGCATCGCCCTCAATGACGTTGACGCCGGGATAGAGCTGGCGCAAATGGCGCACGAAATCCGTGTTGTATTCGACGGCATAGAGGTTTTCGGGCCGCACACCCTGAGCCAGGATGGCACGCGTGATGACGCCTGTGCCCGGACCGACCTCGAGCACCGGCAGGCCGGACCTGGGATTGACGATCGAGGCCATCTTGCGCGCGGTGATCGAACTGGTCGGAACAATCGAGCCGACCGTCTTCGGCTTGTCGATCCAGCCCTTGAAGAACTTGAGCTCGTCGTCGAACTTTTCGGCAAGCGCCTTCCGCAGTCCGGGACCACGTGTCATGCAAGCTCTCCTCAGCACTCCCCTCAGGTTACTTAACACCTGAGCAGCGCAAGGCAAGGCACGACCCTGCCGATGTCGTGGATAAGATAGATTTGGTCGCGTCCCGGGATGCGGCGCGTTTCATCTGATCACGCGCCATTCCTGCTCTGTCAGCGTTCGCCGAAGGATTCGAAGAAATCCTTCATGCGGGCGAAAAACCCGCTCGATTGGGGCGAATTGTCCTGCGAGGAGAGCTGTTCGAACTCTTCCAGCAATTCGCGCTGGCGCCGGGTAAGGTTCTGCGGCGTCTCGACCGCGGTCTGGATGTAGAGGTCGCCGACATTGGGCTGGCGCAGCACCGGCATGCCCTTGCCCTTGAGGCGGAACTGGCGCCCGTTCTGCGTGCCTTCGGTCACCTTCACCTTGGTCTGCGTGCCGTCCAGCGTCGYCACCTCGAASGAGCCGCCAAGSGCKGCCGTCGTCATCGAGATCGGCACCTTGCAGTAGAGATCGGCRCCRTCGCGCTGGAAGAATTCGTGCGGCTTSACCGCCAGGAAAATATAGAGRTCGCCCGAMGGCCCGCCGCGCAGRCCGGCCTCGCCCTCATTGGCAAGGCGGATRCGGGTGCCGTCCTCGATRCCGGCCGGAATGTTGACCGACAGCGAACGCTCTTCGGTGACGCGGCCCTGGCCGGCACATTTCGGGCACGGATCCTTGATCGTCTGGCCGCGGCCCTGGCACTGCGGGCAGGTCCGCTCGATCGAAAAGAAACCCTGCGTGGCGCGCACCTTGCCGTGGCCGTTGCACATCGAGCAGGTCACCGGCTGGGTGCCCGGCTTGGCGCCGCTACCCGAACATTCCGAGCACGAGATCGAAGCCGGGACGCGGATCTGCGCGGTTTTGCCGGCAAAAGCCTCTTCCAGCGAGATTTCCATATTGTAGCGCAGGTCGGCGCCGCGCTCGCGGCCGCCGGAAGAGCGGCGCTGGCGCCCACCCATCATGTCGCCGAAAATATCCTCGAAGATGTCGGCGAAGCCGCCGGCGCCAAAGCCTTGCGCGCCGCCATTCATGCCGCCCTGTTCGAAGGCGGCGTGGCCGAAACGGTCATAGGCCGCGCGCTTCTGCGGRTCCTTCAGCGTCTCGTAGGCTTCGTTGATTTCCTTGAACTTGTGCTCGCAGGAATGRTCGCCSGGRTTGCGGTCKGGATGGAACTGCATGGCGAGCTTGCGGAAAGCGCTCTTGAGCTCCTTCTCGTCGGCGCCCTTCTGCACGCCCAGCGTTTCGTAGAAATCAGCTTTCATTTTTTCCCGCTGTCCGGATGCTCAACGTCTTGATGCATTGTTGCGTCGTTTGCCGGCACRTCGTCTCGATTTAGGATCGGTGCCGCCCGGATGCCAGT
>NZ_JBFUGJ010000429.1:0-4343 GCF_056402975.1 Mesorhizobium sp. P3_A9
GCAGTAGAACTGAGCTCACGTACCCAAAAGTACGCTCCGCTCCGGTTCTCGGAAGCCACCATTTTCGACTCGGCCTGACCTGAATCTCAACACACCCGGACGCCCAAACAAAAAGCGCTGGCCTTGCGGTCAGCGCTTTTTGTTTGGGGCAGGGAAGCCCTAAGCGCTTTCGCGCTTTAGATCTTTGTTTTGTGCAAGTCGTTATCCCAAAACCGCTACGCACTTTGGGCGACATGCACTCAGTTGGCCGAGCAGAAATGCTGTTCGCCGTCATTGCCGGTGAACGTGCCGGTGCGGGAGTTGAAGGTGCGATAGCGGTCCGAACAATACTCGTACCAGCCGCGCGTCCACGGTTCGGCGTAGCGATCGGCGTACACCACCTGCGGCTCCGCATAGTAGCGGCGGACCGGGGCCGGGCGGACCCGTACGTCACGATCGTAGTAACCGTCATCGTAATAGCGGTCAGCGTAGGGCGGGGGCTGGTCATTGGCCAACGCACCACCGATCAGCGCGCCGGCGGCGAGGCCAAGCACGCCGGCGGCAATGGCGTCGCCGTTGTGGTGGTGGCGGCGGTGATGACCCCAGTCATCGGCGTTGGCCGCGGGCAAGGCCGCAAGCATGGTGCCGGCCACGGCGGCGGACAGCACGGCAGTCTTGAAAATTCTGTTCATCTTGGTCTCCTTCGTACCGGGCCGTGCAGTTTTGCAGGGGATGCGGTCCGGCTTTACCCAAGACTAATATGCGACCGTGGCTGAACGGAGGCTGAACGGATTTCGACCTGCCTGTTCAAAATGGCGTGTTCAAGAGGAACGTCAAAAACCACGCTCGAGATGAGCTGGGCTGCCTGCTGGAGCCGACAGTCTGAAGCCGGCTCAGCCGACCGACAGGTTGACGGCCTTGGGTCCCTTGCCACGCTTGTCCGGCTCGGTGTCGAATGTCACTTTCTGCCCATCTTCGAGACCGGGAAGACCCGACGCCTGCACGGCCGAAATATGGACGAAGACATCCTTCGCGCCATCGTCCGGCGTGATGAAGCCGAAGCCTTTGGCATGGTTGAAGAATTTGACGGTGCCGGTCTGCGGCATGGGAAGCTCCCTTTGATCCCATAAACTCCAGTCTCGGGCCGGCAAATGCCCGAGAGGAAATTTGTCCTTTATTTTAGCGTCATCGGCAAGAGAAAGTTTTGCGGGCACTTAAAGCCCGTCACGCTTTAAGCCCTTGTTATGATGCATGTCGTTGACCCGAACCGGATCCGCTTGTGGATGACATGTACTTATGCTGCGCCGCGGACATGAAAAAGGCGCGACGAAAACTGCCGCGCCTTTTCAAAAATCTGTCTGCGTGCCCAGAGGCTGGGCAAGCTCCGAACTTCGTTCGTCCGCCGTCAAGGACCGCGGTGCGACGATGGCTCAGGCAGCGCGGAGGTTGACCGCCTTCGGGCCCTTGCCCATGCGGTCCGGCTCGACGTCGAAGGTGACCTTCTGGCCGTCGACGAGCGTGCGCAGGCCCGATGCCTCGATCGCGGAAATGTGGACGAACACGTCCTTGGCGCCGCCGTCGGGCGTGATGAAACCGAAGCCTTTGGTCGCGTTGAAGAATTTAACGGTGCCGGTCTGGGCCATTGGGGAAACTCCTTCACCCGTTCAGTCTTTGATGGTCCTGCCCGCCACCTGGCGTCGAGGGCAGTTCCCGGTGGTTGCTTCGGCAGTCATGCATTGGCGCATGGTCAAACCCCCCGCCGAAAACGGGGCCGTCAGAGATTCACAGTATCGGGGAAAGGTCGTCCAAAACGTTCCGCTCTCCGGGTCGCAAATGCCCGAACACGGAATTTATCGCACGGAAACGTGAAGGTTGCAAGATAGCGCCGCGGGTCGCCACACTGGGCACATCCCGACGCAAGAATCGACCGATCTGAACGTCGACCGGCCGCAAATAGGCTCGGTTGTGGATCGGGTCATCGGCCCACAGACGGGGTCACGCATGGGCCAGGATTGCCGGTGGCGTGAGCGGGCGCCCGCCACGGTTGCAACCGAGATTTCCCGCGCGAAGAGCCGCGAACGTGGTTGCATTTGACAGGGGAATGGCGAGGATCGCGATCAGAGACGGGATCGAGGGAGAGATCAGCATGAAATTCCTGGCGTCAATTTTTTCGTGGCAAGGTCCTGGCTTTTCGCGGCAAGCATTTGCCGTGCTGTGCCTGTCGGCGCTTCTGGCCGCCTGCACCGTCGTCGTCGATGACGGCCCGGGACCACGCCCGCGTCCGCCGCGTCCCGAACCGGAATTCTGCACCAGGCAATACGAGCCGGTCTGTGCCCGCCGCGGCGGCGACCGCCAGACCTTCGCCAATGGCTGCCTTGCCGACCGTGCCGGCTACCGCATCGTGCGCGACGGCCCCTGCCGCGGTGACGGCGATGGTGGCGGTGGCGGTGGCGGTGGCGGTGAAGAGCAGACGTTCTGCACCCGCGAATACGCGCCCGTCTGCGCCCGCCGCCACGGTGAGATGCGCAGCTTCCCCAACGCCTGCGAAGCCCGCGCCGCGGACTATCGCATCGTCGGCGATGGGCCGTGCTGAGTTTTTTCCTTCTCCCGCGTGGGAGAAGGAAAGCCCCCGTCTACTTTCCCACGTCGACGTAGGGCTTCGCCTTCAAGACGGTGAGGGACATTTCGGGCTGCTGCAATGGCTTTGCGGTTGGCAGTTGCGCGGGTGGTGCCTAGGCCGGATAGGCCCCATCGGCAGGCCCGGCATAAAGCTCGCTGCCGTCCTCGTCGCAGATGCGCAGGCGGTCGGGRATYTGCGGCATGGCCAGRCTGTGGAACAGSGCGGTKGCGCCCTGCARGGCGGCGCGCARGGTCGGCGCCTCCAGCGACACCTTGTCGAGTGTTGCTTCCTCGGCGTCGCGCGACCGATAGAACTCGATGACGAAATTCAAGCAAGCCTCCGTGGCAGAGCATTGCGTGGACCTGTTGCGTCAGTTCAACGCCTGCTTACTGCGGGGCGAGGGGCGCATGCGAAGCGCCCCCAAGGCGTCAGCCCTTGGACTTTGGCTTCAGGCTGCTCTCCGCCTGCTTGACCGAAGAGCCGAACGGAGCGGCGGCCTTGGCCACGACCTTGTCCTTCTTCGGCTTGCGTGTTTCGCGATTGCTTCGCTGTTGACCCTTGGACATGGACTGCTCCTCGTGTGCGTGTGCTGGTTTGGCGTTGTGGCCTGGTCTCAGACGACYGGATTGTTGGGAACAATCGGATTGTTGGCAACAATCGGATTGTCGACCGGTTCGAGATTGTCTTCCGTGGTGACCCGCTCGTAGGTCTCCTGCTCGCTGCGGATACGGTATTGCGGCGAACCGTCCTTGACCGGCARCCTGCTCTTGATCTCGAACAGTTCCGCCGTTTTCTGGACGAGGCCGGTGCGGCTCTTCATGCGCACCGTCTGGCCAATGGCGAAAAGGTGCGAGGGCGTGTCTGTGCGCGGACGCGCATTCTGCTGGAAACGGATCATGCTGCATTCTCCCGGTCGCGCTTCAGCGCGGTTTCGAGTTCGAGGTGGTCGATGGCGACAAGCTGGCTGGTGGTCGGGTTCTTCACCGCCCTTGCCGGCAGGTGRATGAAGGTGGCGACRCGGCGCCAGGCRASMCRCGACATGCCSTCGATCAGCTCTTCGTCATGATCGATGTCGTAGTCGCCGGCCGGCAACGGTCCCTCCAGTCCACCGAGCGCGAAAGCTGCGGTGAAGCGGGCGATGGAATGGGTGGTGCGGTCCGGCATCGTCCTGGCCTTGCTTGGTTCACGCCTTGGGCGTCATGTAAAACAGCGGCCTGAAAGCAAAAAAGCGGGGACGAGCCCCGCTTTCCTATTTCCGGCAATCGCTGGAAATAAGCCGCTTTCGAGAGCTGCCAGTACATCCGTGGTCAGCGTTCATCGAATTCGGCCGGATCAGATCAGTTGCAGATTGGCGGCCGACTCGCGGCCCTTGCCGTCACGCTCCAACTCGAATTGCAGTTTCTGGCCTTCGGCGAGGCCGGGAAATCCGGCGCGCTCCAAGGCGCTGACATGGACGAAAACGTCCTTGCCGCCATCGGCTGGCTGAATGAAGCCAAAACCCTTCTGGCCATTGTAGAGCTTCACGGTTCCGGTGGTCATAGGTGTCTTTCGCGGATCGAGAACTCGTCGCAAGGCGAATGTGCCGTGCGTCCGGTATCGACGATTTTGGAATGAGATTGGCGGGTCGAGAACCTCTGACGCCGCGAGATGCCAATTCTGGCCAAAACGATCTTCCTTATGTAGATCGATCAGGCCGCCTGTTCAAGATGATTCAGAAAATAAACCTACCGCGGCTGGAAAATAG
>NZ_JBFUGJ010000430.1:0-4334 GCF_056402975.1 Mesorhizobium sp. P3_A9
CCGAAGGAGATGTGGGCATGGCCTTCGACAAGGCCCGGCATCAGCGTCATGCCGCGGCATTCGACCGTCGTCGCGCCSTCGCCSGAYAATTGTCCAGGCGTGCGCGCGATGGTGACGATGCGGCCATTGTCGACCAGCAGATCGGCCGGATAGGCGTCAGCGCCCGTGCCGTCCCAGATCATGGCATTTCGAAACATCACTCTTGTCATGACTTCGTCCTTTCGGAGTTGGCGAGGGTTATTGGTTGACGGCTTGCGCTGCGATGACGTCGTCGGCCACGACATTGGACAGGATGCCGACGCCTTCCAGTTCGACTTCGCAGATGTCACCATGCTTCATGAACAGCTGCGGCTTGCGCGCCACGCCGACGCCGGACGGCGTGCCGGTGACGAGAATGTCGCCGGGCTCCAGCGTGATCGCCTCGCTGATGATCGAGATCAACGAGACGACATCGAAGATCATGTCGTCCGTCGTGGCATTCTGGACGATCTCGCCGTTGAGGCGCGTCTGGATGCGCAGGCCCTTGCCGCCCGGCGGCAGTTCGTCAGCCGTGACGAAGATCGGCCCGAACGAGCCGGTGCCGTCGAAATTCTTGCCGACGGTCCATTGCGGCGCCTTGGTCTGGAAATCGCGGATCGAGCCGTCGTTGAAGATGGAATAGCCGGCGACGTGGCTGAGCGCCTGGCTAGGCGCAATGTGGCGGCCGGCCTTGCCGATGACCGCAACCATCTCGCCCTCATAGTCGAGCTGGATCGAGGCCTCCGGCCGGCGGATCGCCGCACCATGGCCGATCAGGCTGGTCGAGAAGCGGGCGAACAAAGTCGGATAGGTCGGCGGAACGAAGCCGCTTTCGATCGAATGGTCGACATAGTTCAGGCCGACGCAGATGATCTTGCCGGGCCTCGCGATCGGCGGCAGCCATTCGACGGACTTCGCATCGACCTTGCGCCCGCAGGCCAGCTTCTCGCCGGCGGCCTGCAGCGCCGGTGTGCCTTCGGCGATCAGCTCGTCCAGCCACCCGGGAAACATCGCATCGCTGGCGTCGATGCCGCGGAACTCACCTGCCGGCAAGGCGATCGCCAGCCCAGGTCCCCGCGACGATTTATAGGCTGCAAATCGCACTGGCCACATCCTTGCTCGTGAAGACTGGACTTTGTTGAGAAATTATATATCTGTCAACAGAGAATATATTATTTTGCATTCTGATTTTCCGCTGGGATAATGTATCAAGGCCCCTCGAAGGACGGATTCGCCCGCAGGCAAACGAATGGCTAGGGAAGGCTCGATCAATCTCACCCAGGGCGCGTATGAGGATCTGCGCGCCGACCTGCTGTCGTGCCGGATCGCGCCCGGCAGCCGGCTCAAGGTGCAGGAACTGTGTGACAGGCTGTCCGTCAGCCTCGGCGCCATCCGCGAGGCCTTGTCGCGGCTGACGTCCGAAGGCCTCGTCGTGGCCGAACCGCAGCGCGGCTTTCGCGCCGCCCCGATCTCGGCGGAGGATCTGCTCGATCTCACCAAGACGCGCATCCAGATCGAAACCTTGTGCATTCGCCGCGCCATCGAGGTCGGCGATGTCGCCTGGGAATCGCAGCTGGTCGCCGCCCTCCACCGGCTGTCGCGCACGCCCGAGCATACGCCGGACGATCCGGTGCATTCGAGCGACGAATGGGCGACCGCGCACGCGGCCTTCCACAAGGCGCTGGTCGCCGGCTGCGACAGCCGCTGGCTGCTGCGCCTGCGCGACCAGCTTTACGACCAGAGTGAGCGTTACCGCCGCCGCTCGGTCTCGCTGGCGCCAAAAGCCCGCAACATCAGCAAGGAACATCAAGACCTCGCCGGTGCTGTGCTCGACCGCGATGCGGAGAAGGCATGCGAATTGCTGGCGGCGCATCTGGCTGTCACCACCGACATCCTGCTGGCCGCCGAAGCCGACGACCTGCCGACGCGCAAGACGATCGAGCGGGCGTAGCGTTTCATTCGATCTCCTCGGACAGACGCCGCCCGCGCGAACGGGCGCCGTTTTCGCGTCGCGGCCTACTGGCGCAGATTGGTCCAGATCCGGTCATAGGCGCGGATTGCCTTCTCGTCGCATGACGGCGCGAAGGTGATCTTGAGATCGGCCGGCGGATTGAATTCCGGCGAGCCGCCAACATCCGGCGCCAGCAGCTTGTTCGATCCGGCGATCCCGCTCTGGTAGCCGGTGTATTTCTGCTGCAGCGCGATGTTTTCGGGATCCATCAGGAAGTTGAGGAACTTCTTGGCATTGTCGAGATTGGGCGCCGTGGTCGGCACGGCGACATTGTCCATCCAGCCAACCACACCTTCCTTGGGGTAGACGTATTTGACCGTCGACTTCTGCTGACGTGTCGCCAGCGCCTTGCCCGACCACTGCTCATGCATGACCGTCTCGCCGGCGACCTGGCGCTCGACAATGCCATCGGAATTGTAGACCTTCACGAACGGCTTCTGCGCCTCGAGCAACGCATCGAGTTCCTTGAGGTCGGCCGGATTGCTGTTGCACTGGTCCTTGCCGAGATAGACCAGCGCCAGCGATATCACCTCGGTCGGCGAGCCGAACATGCCGACCTTGCCCTTSAGTTCCGCCGGCGGATCGAASAGCGGCTTCARRCTGTCGGTCGGACCCTTGTAGACGGCKGTGTCGACCGAATAGGAGGTGGTGCCCCACACCCATGGCACAGTATACTTCGCATCCGGATCCCACGGCCGGTGCTGCCATTTCGGATCGACGTTCTTGAAGTTCGGCATCGCCGCCGCGTCGACTTCCTGGAACAGCTTCTGCTTGACGAAGATCGGCACGAAGTCGTTGCTGATGATCATCACGTCGTAGCCGGCGGCGCCCGAGCTCAGCTTGGCGAGCGCGGTCTCGTTGGAATCATAGGTGTCGATGGTGACCTTGATCCCCGTCTCGGCCTCGAACTTCTTGATCATCTCGTCCGACGTGTAGTCGGTCCAGTTGTAGATATGCAGTTCGCCGGCATCAGCGAGCGCGCCGGTGGTGATTGCGCCGAGCATCGCGGCGGCCAAGGCTATTCCCGAAAGTCCTTCTTTCCATTTGGTCACGGTCGTTCTCCTCTGGTCTGGTTTCTTTGTAACTTCTTGTTTGACCATGATCTTTTCCGAAAACCGGTTCCCACTTTTCGGGATCATGGTTTAGGCAAATCTGTTGCGTCGTCCAACGAGCAGGGCCGCGGCGACGAAGACGATGGAAACGGCAAGCAGGATGGTGGAGATGGCGTTGACTTCCGGCGTCACGCCAAGCCGCATCATGCCGTAGATGTAGACTGGCAAAGTGGTCGATCCCGCGCTCGACACCATCATCGAGATCAGGAAATCATCGAGCGAGACGACGAAGGCCATGATGGCGCCGGCCGAGATCGCCGGCAGCAGCAAGGGCAGCGTGACGCGTCGGAACAGCCGCCACTCGTCGGCATAGAGATCGCGGCCGGCCTCCTCCAGCGTGCCGCCCATGTCGCGCAGCCGCGCCTGGATCGGCAGCAGCGCGAACGGGATGCAAAAGACGGTGTGGGCGATCATCAGATTGATCAGCCCATGATGCATGCCGAGACCGGAAAAGAAGATCAGCGTGGTGATCGCCACGACGATCTCCGGCACCACCAGCGGCATGGCGATCAGCGCGGTTGCGGCACTCCGCCCGAAGCGCAGCCGGCCGCGTTCCAGCGCAATGGCGCCGGCCGTCGCAATCGCTGTCGAGGCGATGGTGGCGACGATGGCGATGATGACGCTGTTGAAGGCGGCATCGCGGATCGCTTCGTTGTTGGCGACCGCCACGAACCATTTGAAACTGAAGCCGGCCCAGACGGTGACCAGCCGGCTCGAATTGAAGGCATAGATCACCAGGATCAGCAGCGGCGCGTAGAAGAACACGAAGATCAGCGCGGTGTAGGCCGACAGGCCAGGCGTATGCCGCCAGTCGAAGGGTTTGGCGCCATTCATCGCTGGTCCTCCTGCACCCGGCGCGAACGGATGACGAAGACGGTCAGCACGACGACCGTCACGACGGTCGAGAGTGCCGCGCCAAATGGCCAGTTGCGCGATGAGGTGAACTGCATCTGGATCAGGCTGCCGATGAGCAGCTTCTTGCCGCCGCCGAGCAGGTCCGGCGCCAGGAAAGAGCCCAACGCCGGCGCGAAGACCAGCGTGGCGCCAGCCAGCGCACCGGGCCTTGCCAGCGGCCAGACGATGCGGCGGAAGACGGCGGCGCGGCTGGCGTAAAGATCGTGAGCGGCCTCAATCAGCCGGGGGTCGATGCGCTCCAGCGTCGAATAGATCGGCAGCACCATGAAGGGCAGGAA
>NZ_JBFUGJ010000431.1:0-4283 GCF_056402975.1 Mesorhizobium sp. P3_A9
ACCTGCTGGTCGTCCGTTCCGGCCGCCCGGCCGGCCCCGGCGGCCCGGGCGGGCTCGACCAGGTGGTGCGGCCGCTGGCCGAAAAGGACCYCGAAGCACTGGTCGCGCATTTGACGGGCGCGCGCGCCATTTCGCCGGCCTCGCAAAAGCAGGTYCGYGTCATCTTCGGCACCGARAGCCTGACYTCGGGCGTSACCGGCACCGACAGCGCCTATCTCGAYGCRCGCGACTGGAAGCTGRTTTCGGGMCGSCCGTTCAGYGATTCCGARACMCGYTCSGGCACCGGCGTSTGCCTGATCGGCGAGACGGTGCGCCAGCAATTCTTCGGTGCCGGCGACCCCGAGGGCGAGATCATCCGCGTCAACCGCACCTCCTGCAAGATCATCGGCCTGCTCGAACCCAAGGGCTATACCGGCTTCGGCCAGGACCAGGACAATGTCGTCTTGATGCCGCTGCATGCCTATCAACGCCGCATCGCCGGCAAYCGCGACATCGACAACATCTACATCGCCGCCGAYGACMGSACGCCAACCAGCGARCTGCAGCCGCGCGTCGAGGAYATTTTGCGCGAYRCGCGCCGYATCACGCCSGACCGCGAGRRYGATTTCKSSATCCGCGACATGACCCAGATCGCCGACGCCATGGCCAGCGCCACCACCACCATGACCGGCATGCTGGGCGCGGTCGCCGGCGTCAGCCTGCTGGTCGGCGGTATCGGCATCATGAACATCATGCTGGTCTCGGTCACCGAGCGCACGCGCGAGATCGGCATCAGGCTGGCCATCGGCGCGCATGAAAAACACATCCTCATCCAGTTCCTGGTCGAGGCGACGGTGCTGTCGCTGCTCGGCGGCATCATCGGCATCCTGATCGGCCTGGCGCTGGCCGGCCTCGCCGCGGTGACGCTGACGATACCCTTTGCGCCCAGTCCGGCAGTCATCCTGCTCGCCGTCGGTTTTTCCGCCCTGATCGGCATGGTTTTCGGCTTCTTCCCGGCGCTGCGCGGCGCCAGGCTCGATCCGATCGACGCGCTGCGGCACGAATAGAGCGGCCGAACGAGCCACGGGATGCCATCCTCGCCAAAGAGCAACGGTCAGGATTCTTGCGGCGGCGCGATCTTGCGCGTTGAAACGGGACCGAACCGCCAGCCCAGATTCACCGCAAGGCCGGCGAGCAGGATCAGCACCAGCCCGGCGCCTTGCATGGCCGTCAGTGAKCGGCCGAAGACGAGGAAATCGGACAACAGGGCAGCAACCGGATTGAGGAAAGATCCCGCCGCGATGACTGTGATAGGCAGCTTGGGATAGGACGAATAGAGCAGGATATAGACGATCCCGGTGTGGATGACGCCAAGGCCGACAAGCCAGCCCCACATGCCATTGCCACCGGTTTGAAGTGCGGCCAGATCGACGAACGGCGCGAAAACGATGACGCCGATGAGGCAATGAATGGCGCTGAGAACGCTCGGCTTCACCGATTTGACGGCTCGCGTGGTCAAGGTGGTGGCGGCATAGAATAGCGACGCGACAAGCGCCAGGCCGACGCCGACAAGCCAGTCATGATCCGCCCTGATAACGCCGAGTTTCGGTACGATCGTCAGGACGAGGCCGAGAAAGGCGACGCAGATCCATCCCAGTTTGTGCCGCGACAGCCCTTCCTTGAGCAGCAATGCCCCCGCCAGCACGATCCAGAACGGTTGCAGATGATAGATGATCGTCGCAAAACCGATCGATGTCAGCTTGAAGGCCTGGAACAAAGCCACCCAGTTCAGCACCAGGCAAATGCCGCTGACGAGCACGAGCGGCCACAGTGTCCTGTCCGTGATGAGGAGGCTCTTCCATCCCTCTCGCAGGACGCTCCATCCAACAAGCGCTATCGCGCCGAAGACACAGCGAAAAAAGATGACGTTGAGCGTCGGCTGGCCGGCCTCGATGGAAAACAGACCCGCCGTGCCTGAAATGGCCATCCCGGCGGAAAGCATGATCGTGGCTCGTGCCAGCGCCGGTTTGACGTCCATTGTTGTTCCTTTTGCGGGGATCCATTCCGACACCCTGCCGGCACATCAATTCCGGGGCAGCCGAACTCCGGAAGAGCCACTCGCAAAATGCCACTCGACCAGCGGCGTGATATCAGCGATGAGGCTGGATCGGTTCCGTTATGGCTGAAGCAAGGACAGAGAAATGAGCCGTAAAGCGCGCGTATTGATCGTGCTCGCGATAATCGAGGCGGCCCTCGCAGGCATCTGGTGGTATCTCGCCCGTTACGGCATGGCCAATCCCGACCGCGTCACATCGGATTTCCAGGCGGTCGTCGGCCAGACCATGGGGATGGCCATGGGTGGGTTGCTGGGCATCGGCTTTATCTTGTTCTTCGTCGCCGCCCGCAATGATCGCAAGGCGGCGCAAGACAAGACGGGTCGCTAATCCTTGCCGGCGAAATGCCATTCGATCAGCGGCTTCATATGCGGCGATAGCCCCTCCGGCAGATCGGTGGCATGGCGGATGATCACCGGCCCCACGATCTCCGGATCGGTTTCGCTGGCGGCAAAGGCTGAGATTCGGCGCGCAATCTCATCGGCCGGCTCATCGACATGATAGCGACGGAAAATGACCGTGCCGCTCACGATCGACAAAGCGTGCCAGCGCGAGCCGCGTCTGGCGGCCGACAGGTCGAGGCCGGTCTCCTCGCGCACCTCGCGGATCATGTTGAAATCGACATCGACCAGACCGTCGCGGAAATCGATCGGCTCGAACGAGCCGGCGGCAAAGTAGACGCTGCCGGCTCCCACTGTTTGCGGGCCCATGCGGATCGCTACCAGCGCATTGTCGCCGGCCACCAGCATGGCATGGGCATAGGCGTGCTCGGCGCCGGAATTCTCACGCCGCTTCCGCCAGAGCATGAAGGTGGAGTAGTTGACCGCATGGCAGCGGCCGACAAGGCGATTGTCGCGCCAGGCAAGCTGCGAGAGCAGCACCACCATGCCGTCGAACAGCGCCGGATTGGCAGCTATCTCGCGCTGCCAGTTCTCGATGATCGCCTCCTCGTTGTCACGGGCGAACGGATGCGGTCCTGGGTCGAGCCGGACGTCGATGGCATCGACCGGCAGGATGACATTGCGCGGCAGGTCGAAACTCATGCGGTTCAAGCCATATCGAGCGTGATCGCCACCGGGCAATGGTCCGATGCTTTCGGCCGGTCCCAGCCGGCGCGCGGGAAGCGCTCGACCTCCTGGCCCGCCGGAAAGATCGTGCGCCAGGGCTGGCCGTTGCGGATGATGTCGGGAACGGCGGTGGCGTTCTTCGCCGCCAGCCCCCTGGACAGCAGGATATAGTCGAGCTGGCAGAGATGCCGCTCCGCAGGCCCGCGTGTGTGATAGAAGGTCCAGCGGTTCATCTCCGGCCGCCGCTCGACGACGTTTTCGCAGAAGCCGCCCGCTGTCAGCACGTTGATGCAGGATAGGGCCTCGTCGACCACCTCGAAACGATAGCCGTCGACATCGTCGCCGGCGATCTTCACGCGCTGGCGGTAATCGTTCATGTCGCCGCAGATCGCCCAGCGCTTGTCGGCGGCATGATCCCCGCCGAAGCGCTCCTCGATAATGCGGCGCACGGCCAGCGCCTCGGCGACGCGCACCGGCATTGTCGCCTCGCGTCCGTCGAGCCCGTTGCGCGGCGAGCCCATCGACTTGAAGTGCACCAGATAAAGCGTCAGCGGCACGCCGCCGACGGTGATGTCGACCTCCAGGCAATCACGGCGGAAGATGCGTTCATTGGCCTGGTTGCCGAGCGCCAAGAGTTCCGGCGTGTGCAGCCCGAACTGTTCGTAGGTGACGTAGGCGTGGCTGGTCATGCGCACGAATTCGATCGGCTGTCCCTGCGCGGTCTCGTTGCGCATCATCACGGCGACATCGATGCCGCGCGAATCATTGCCTGACGTGGTGTATTTCTGGCGGTAACCCTGCCCCACCATCTTGAACAGATAGCCATATTCGAAGGCCTTCAGCGCCTCGATGTTGTCGACCTCCTGCATGCAGATGATGTCGGCGCGGGTGGCGGCGATCGCCAGCGCCGACAACTGGCGCGTGTCGTCGGACTGGGCGATGGCGCGGGCCTGCTCCAGCATCTTGTATTCGGCCTCGCTCTGGATATCGAAMAGCGCCAGCGTSCGATCYTCGTTGAGCTGGTTGCGATAGCCGGARAAATCGAACCTGTTCATCAGGTTYTCGACRTTGAAGGTGGCAAGGCGCAGCGACATATCCTGACCTTTGCCTGCAAGTGGTGGAG
>NZ_JBFUGJ010000432.1:0-4268 GCF_056402975.1 Mesorhizobium sp. P3_A9
GACCAGTTGACGCCACGGGCACAATCATGGCGGTGGCTTCGGGATCGAGACGCGGCTGGACACGGTCGGCCTTTGGGCTGGTCCTGACGCGATCTTCGGGCTTCGATGCAGGGATCGCGGCGCGCTGGCCGGCCAGCCCATCGAGGCTGTTATCGGGGTGATGCATGGCCAGCAAGGCAGCGATGGCATCGGCGGATTTGGCTGCATCCGGCTGACGCTCCGGGCTTGTCTGGCTTTGAGGCCGCCATGTCGGCAAGGGGACGGTGAGCGCTGCCATCTCCGGAGCGACGGCCGCTGGAGCGGCATCCATCCTGCCCAGAGGAATTTCCGCATTGCTTGCCGCCGGCTTGGCCCCCGGCAGATCAGCCCGCGCCGTGGACGCGCTGGCTACCGCGAACGGCGCGGTTTGCGGGGTCGCAATGCTGGCCGTGGGGACGTCGCGCGGGGCGAAGGCCGGCAACGGCACTGTGTTGGGCGCCATCGCCATCACGATTGCTTCAGGCGTCTTACTCTTTTGCTCAGCGAGTGGTTCTTCAGCCACACCGGTGGAGGCCATCTCGATGTCCGCGCGCTGGGCTGCCTCCGGCGGGACGATGGCGATGCCCTGCCCGGCCGCCTTGGGTTCGACAGACTTGGCCGGTTTGCGCGGCGTCGGCGCCGCTTCGGCGACATCGTCCGCCTCGTCCGCACCGCGTCCGCCCAAAAGTGTCGCCAGCAGGCCGCGCGACTTGCGTTGACCGCTGTCAGCGCTTGCCAGTTCGATGTTGGGCGTACCAGCGCTCTTGCGCGATTTGTAGGCGGCGAGCGCTTGGTCAAAGCCGGGTAGCGGCCTGCCGTCGCTCGGCACATGCAGGGTGCTGCCGTTCGGGAAGACCCTTGCGAGCTCCTGACGGCTGATGCCCGGCCAATGCCGCACATTGCCGACATCCATGTGGATGAAAGGCGAACCGGAGGTCGGATAATAGCCAACGCCGCCGCCCTGCATCTTGAGGCCGATGTCGCGCAGCTTCTTCAGCGGCACGTCAGGCAGGAAGAAGTCCATCGCGCGGCCAACCATGTGCTGGCTTTCGCGGGCCACGCCCTTCGAGCGGCTCCGCAGCATGGCGTTGGTCGCCGGCGAACGATAGGCGCTGACCACATGGATATAGGAGGTCGAGCCGCTGGCGCGATAGGCCTGCCAGACGAGGTCGAGCAGGCGCGGATCCATTCGGGTCGGCTCGTTGCGGCGCCAGTCGCGCAGCATGACATTGATCTTCTTCAACCCCGCCTGATCGTAGCGGCCGTTGCGCTTGAAGACGATCTCGGCCTTCTCGCCGGTATGAAGATGTTGAATCCGCAAAGCGCGCGTCTCGGCGGACGCGCCAGTGACGCACAGGCAAAGGAACGCGGCCACAATGGCCGGCAGCCATGTCCAACGGTGGGAAGCGCCGGGCGCGTTCTGTTCGCGTTCAATCACGTTCATGCCTTGCACATTGTTGCTGTTTCGGGCGATTTGACGTCTTCGCCGGCTGCGCAGCCTCCCATCGATGAACAGCATCTTGGTTAACGAATCGTGTCCGTGCCGGGAATGGGCCTTCCCGACAGCCGCGGATTGCCCGAAAGGCGTTCAGCCGATCGCTTCAGCGGAACAGATATTTCGAGACTTCCGGATTGCCGCGCCGCCACATCACATTGTCCAGGAAGTAATGGTGCACGTTGATGAAGATCCATGCGATGAAGAGGAAAAGCGACGAGCCGAGCACCGCCTTGTCGTAGGGAACCAGGTCGATCAGCATCATCGGCACCAGCCAGAAGCCGAGTGCGCCAAGAATTCCACCGACCACGATGAAGGCCAGCACCCGCAGCCTGTATCGCGGTCCAAGAATGGACAGGGCCTTCAATCCCGGCCTCTCGACGGCATCCGCACGATCGCGCTCGACATTGGTCTGGTAGCGCCAGACCACCGCCAGATACTGCAAGGAATGGAGCGCCGGCACCACGAGCAGCCAGAGTGGGTTCAGCGTCACGAACAGGATCCAGGCATAGAGGGACACGACGTAGGCGACGACCCCATTATAGGGCAGCGCCCCACCATGCTTGCGCCAGCGGTTGATGAACATCACGGCGGTGGCCGCCGAGGAGGCGGCGGCGATCGCCATGGCGATGGTGAGGAGCCATGGCGGGACCGCGAAGGTGTAGTACTGCAAACCCCAGAACTGCCGCTCGGTGATCACCACGTTCGTCTGCAGCCAGGCGAACAGCCACACGGCATAGCYGTTGAASAGCARCACCTTCTTGTCSYGATCGYYGAAGAAYTTGCGCTTCAGSACGGCATCCACCATCAGCATGCCGTAGCCYTGCTTGACGTAGTGCCAGCCGACRAAAAAGCCCATGGCGTTGGTGGCGTTGCCCAGCAGGCGCGCATTCCCTGCCAGCGAGCCATAGGCAAAGAAGGCGGTCATGGCCAACGGCACGACAATGCCGGCGATGATGTAGCGGATCTGGAGATTGCGGCTGTAACCGTCGCCGCGCACCTTGCGCGCGAAATTGCGGTAAAAGATCTGGTACGAATGACCGAAGTGCGGCTGGTTTATGAGATGCGAGAGCAGGAACATCGTCAGCGTCACGGCGGCTTCGTACCGGAGCGGCAGGAAATACAGCACCGGCAGGATGACAAGCGCGCTTCCGCCAAGCATGAAAAAGTCGATGAACGGGCCAAACAGATATTTTTGCGGCGTGGCCGCGACGGAAGCCGGGGCATCTGCCGAAAGGTGAAGTGCCATGGTGCCTTCTCCCTGTGATCGTCTATTTAGCCATCGGCGCTCTGCTTGAACAAGGTCTTACGCAATTCCTGACGACCAAGCTCGGTGGGTGTCGGGTGCAGCGAGGTTTTCGCTATGCATCCGGCAACAGCCCGTATGATCGAGGTCGCCAGCATCGAAGCATATCCGTCAATCACGTAATGCCAAGCCAGTTGGCTGGCAGTCAGTCTTCAGATGGGGATCACGCCGGCGCAGGAATTTGYGCAGCGGCAACTCGAACCGAATGTACATCCGCCAAGCGAAAAGAACGGATGTGGCTGTGCCGATCACGATGATAAGGTCCGGAGGAATCGGAAAAGCGGTCCATACCATCAGAAGCAGCGTTATCGGCAGAGTATGGATTAGATAAAGCATATAGGAGGCATCACCGAGAACCGTCCAGACGCTCGGCTTCGCGTCGATCTGCATCGTGCCGAAGACGATCATCGCCGCCGGGACACCATAGACCAGCACGCGCTGGAAGCCGTTATCGCCGGCGAGAAACTCCATCGTTCCCCCTTGCGGCGCCATCCCAACGAATCCGACAGCTATCATCGCCGCGGCGCCGACCGGCAGGCACCACACCGCCGGTTTCCAGCTGGGCGCATAGGCGAGAACGACTCCGAAGCCGAACTCGATGATCAGCGGGTTGCCAAGAAACTGCAGCACCGGGCCCGCCGAGCGAAATATCATTGCGAGGCCGAAGATACCGACGAGTACCGACAGCAGTCGCCGGTCGATGAGAACGATGGTCGCGGCGGCGTAGAACAGCATTTCGAAGCACAGCGTCCAARCCGCTGGCAATGCTGGCGCGGTCATTTGATCGGTGGCCGGCCACAGCAAGAGCGTCGCCACCGCGTCCCGCCAGCCAAAGCCGGTTTTGTAGGCGACGATCGCATAGGGGATGCTGATCAGCAGGTAGAGCGGAACAATGCGCCGGAACCGTCTCCACGCGAAAGATCGCCAAGTCAGACCTGGTGCCGTCTTGGCAATAATCACCCCTGATATGACAAAGAAGATGTCGACGCCTGCGAAGCCGACCACCTGAAAATCATGAGGCAACAGGCCATTGGATCCGGTGACCTTAACGGCAGTCTGGGCTGCGTGGACATATACGACCATCAGCGCGGCAACGAAGCGAAGTACTTGCAGGGACCAGATCAACAGGGCGAGTCCTGACTATTGGCCGCCAGAGTTTGGTATGGCGCCACCAAGGAACCGCGGCAAGAGCATGGGGACGCGCCGAGCGTAATCGTCGTACTCTGGGAAGGTTTGCCGAAGGATAGCCTCTTCATTTCTCGCGCGTCTATATTGCAAAAGAAATTGAAACGCACTCAGCGCCACCATCAGCAGTGAAAAATGCGAAAGGACCATCCCGAGAACGAATACCCCCTCACAGATGTAGAGCGGATGCCGGACGATCGAGTACGGGCCAGTGGTAACCAGGCGACGAGCTGTCGCCATGAGAGAGAAGGAACGGCCCAGCCA
>NZ_JBFUGJ010000433.1:0-4246 GCF_056402975.1 Mesorhizobium sp. P3_A9
TGTTTTTACCCTCTGAAGTTAACCCTAAACCCACCGCCCCTATCCACCACGGACAGAGGGATGCCAAAACGTGACGGCTCTYTCGAMAAGAGCGACCACGCCATAAAAGACCGAACCCGCAAGTGCTGCAACTGCGATTTCGGCCCAGACCATGTCGATGTTCATCCGCCCGACCTCGGTCGARATGCGGAAKCCCATGCCGACGACGGGCGTGCCGAAGAATTCGGCGACGATGGCGCCGATCAGCGCCAGCGTCGAATTGATCTTCAGCGCGTTGAAGATGAAAGGSGCSGCGGCCGGCAGCCKSAGYTTGAWSAGCGTCKGCCARTAGCCSGACGCATAGGTGCGCATCAGGTCGCGCTCCATATGGCCKGAMGCGGCMAGCCCSGCGACCGTGTTCACCAGCATCGGGAAGAAGGTCATGATGATGACGACSGCYGCCTTGGACKGCCAGTCGAAGCCGAACCACATCACCATGATCGGCGCCACGCCGATGATCGGCAGCGCCGACACCATGTTGCCAATCGGCAAAAGCCCGCGCCGCAGGAACGGCACGCGATCAGCCAGCACCGCAGTGATGAAGCCGGCACCGCTGCCGACGACATAGCCAAAGATCACTGCCTTGAAGATGGTCTGCCGCACATCGGCGCCGAGTATGGGCAGCGAACTGACCAGGCGCGCGCCGATGGCGCTGGGCGGCGGCAAGAGGATGAAGGGAATGCCGGCGCCGCGCGTCACCGCTTCCCAGATGATCAGGATCCAGGCGCCGAAGATGGCGGGGATAATCAGGCGAAGGGCGGTGCGGGCCCAGCTCTCCATAGGGCGAAGTCCCGACAGCACCGCAACGCAGCGCCAACCTAGCAACCAAGCCGCCGCCAGCAGCAGGAAATACGGCGCCCGTGCCTGACCTTCGAAGCCAGCGATACCACTGATCAGCAGCCAGGCGACGAGATGCGCGCCGATGAAAAGCACGACTGCTTCGACGATGGACGGCATTCTGGCCATCGAGATCAGAGCAGCGAGAAGCAGCACGCCGAAGATCAGCCAGCTTGTCGCGGCATAGGGATAGATCAACGTCCCTGCTGGCTGCGCCAGCGGATCCACTTTTGGCGCGGCGATAGCGCCGAGCGCGACCGCGATCAGGCAAAGCACGATCGCCAGCACCGCTTGCCAGGAAGGTTTCAGCCAGTTCATGCCGGCCTCCCGCCCATGGCGCGGTCGACGAGGCGCCCGGCAATGCCGACCACCATGACCAGAAGTGCCGCCACGATCGAGCCGGCGACGAGCGCCGACCAGATGTCGATGGACTGGCTGTAATAGGCGCCGGCGAGCAGTTTGGCGCCGATGCCGGCGACCGCACCGGTCGGCAGTTCGCCGACAATGGCGCCGACCAGGCTTGCCGCGACCGCCACCTTCATCGAGGTGAACAGGAACGGCACCGAGGCCGGCACGCGCAGCTTCCAGAAGGTCTGCGCGCCACTGGCATTGTAGGTGTGCATCAGGTCGAGATGCATGATCTCGGGCGAGCGCAGCCCCTTCACCATGCCGACCGTCACCGGGAAGAACGACAGATAGGTCGAGATCATCGCCTTCGGGATCAGGCCGGTAATGCCGACCGCCGCCAAAACCACAATGATCATCGGCGCCACCGCCAGGATCGGGATGGTCTGCGAGGCGATGATCCACGGCATCAGGCTGCGGTCGAGCGTCGCCACATGCACGATCCCCACCGCAATGATGATGCCGAGCGCGGTACCGAAGGCAAAGCCGAGCAGTGTCGACGACAGYGTCACCCAGGCATTGTAGACGAGGCTGCGGTTCGAATTGATGGGCCGCAGAAACGTGTTCTCGAAGAAGTTCACCGCCACCTGATGCGGCGCCGGCAGTGTCGGCTTCGGCTGCGACAGCGTCTTGCCGATGAGTTCGCTGAACGTGGAGGTCTCATTGGCGCGGCGGTCGAGGTCGCGCTGGAACGGCGTGTTGAGGATGACGGCGAAGACGTACCAGAGGATGACCACGCCCACCAGGATCGAGGTTACGGGGACGAGTTTGTCTCGGAAGGTGTCCATCAGCAGGCCTCGCTGGACGAGCGCCCTCCTCTCCCCAACGGGGAGAGGGTGGCCGGAGCGAAGCGGAGGTCGGGTGAGGGGGTAGAAATCTTTCCGTCGAGGCAAGCCAAGATCGTATCCAGGACCGCTCGGCGCTCGGCCAAAACCTCGTGATTCCAGAAACGGAGAACCGAATAACCATGGCCATTCAGCCAAGCTGTTCTGGCCAGATCGGTTGGTGAATCCGCGTGTTGGCTGCCGTCAAGTTCGACGATCAGGCCTACCTCGCGACAAACAAAATCCGCGATGAAAGGTCCGAGCGGCACTTGCCTGACAAATTTGTAGCCGTTGAGATGACGGCCTCTCAGTTCGCCCCAAAGCCTGTATTCAGCCTCGGTCTCGTCAACCCGCAGCTTTCGGGCGCGCTCGGTTGCCCCGACCTTTCTTTTCGTCGGATCCGTCGGCGCCGCCCCCTCACCCGACCTCCGCTTCGCTCCGGCCACCCTCTCCCCGTTGGGGAGAGGAGCAACCTCATCCTGCCCCCGCTCAATCATCATAGCTGTGCCCTGCCCTCAAGCCATCGCGCACGCGCGCGGCGATCGCCAAGAACTCCGGCGTCTCGCGGATGTCGAGCGGCCTTTCCTTCGGCAGCGTCGATTCGATGATGTCGCTGACCCGGCCGGGACGCGGCGACATGACGACGATGCGCGTCGAGAGATACACGGCTTCCGGAATGGAATGGGTGACAAAGCAGATGGTCTTGTTGGTCCGCCCCCACAATTCCAGCAATTGCTCGTTGAGGTGGTCGCGCACGATCTCGTCCAGCGCGCCGAACGGCTCGTCCATCAAAAGCAGGTCGGCGTCGAAGGCCAGAGCGCGGGCGATCGAGGCGCGCTGCTGCATGCCGCCGGACAGCTGCCAGGGGTATTTCTTCTCGAAGCCCGAGAGGTTGACGAGGTCGAGCGTGCGCTTGATGCGCTCCGCCTGCTCCGCCCTGGATAGGCCCATGATCTCCAGCGGCAGGCCGACATTGCGCTCGATGGTGCGCCACGGAAACAAGGCGGCGGCCTGGAAGACATAGCCATAGGCGCGTTTCTCGCGCGCCTGTTCCGGCGTCATGCCGTTGACCGAAATCGTGCCCGAGGTCGGCTTCTCCAGATCGGCGATGACGCGCAGCAGCGTGGTCTTGCCGCAGCCCGATGGCCCGATGAAGGAGACGAACTCCCCCTTGCCGATGGTCAGGTCGACATTGGACAGCGCCTGCACCGGCCCATCATTGGTCTGGAAGGTGAGGCCCAGTTTGCTTGCCGCGACGACGGCTGGCGAAGTCCCGGTCATCGGCTACAGCCTGCCTGTTCCCGCCCCTGCGCCGGCCGGATTCCGATTGCTTTTATCTCGATGTTGTTTTCCACTCGCCCAGTCCCATTGGTCTTTGTTCCACTCAATCGACGCCCGGAGTTTCCCGATGTCGCCCAAACCGACTTGTCATCTTATCCGCCCTGAAAGCACTTATGAAGGCAAGCAGGGTTTGACCTATTTTGCCGGCATCGCCACGGAGTCGGTCGGCTCCTCCGGCATCTGCATGCATGTTCTCACCATGCCGCCCGGCGCCCGCGCCAAGGCGCATCTGCACGAGAACCATGAAACGGCGATCTACGTGCTCTCCGGCGAGGTCCATACCTGGTATGGCGACCGGCTCGAGCACCACATCGTCGTCAAGGCCGGCGACCTCTTCTACATTCCGGCCGGCGTGCCGCATCTGCCGGCCAATCTGAGCAACGCCCCGTCCTCGGCCGTCATTGCCCGCACCGACCCCAACGAACAGGAAAGCGTCGTCCTGCTGCCGGAACTGGATGCGCTGGTCGCCTGAGGCCGACGGGATCGCCGTCATTTGCACCGCGAGACTTCCCCCATGACGTTGCCGTCTGCGTCGGCGATCGTCAGCTTCTTGGCGTTCTTGGCGCTGTGCTTGATGGTGAATTTGGTCGGCTCCTGCCCCTCTTCGCCTTCCGCCTCACATGTCGCTGTCACCACGAGCGATCCGTCAGCCTGCGCTTGCGTCTTCGTGAACGTGCAGGCGCTGGCGGCGGTGATCAATTCCTTGTCGGTCAAAAGCAGCATCTGATCGGCGGCGTCTTCCTGGCCGTTGAGGTTGATGCAGACATATTTGTCGCCATTGGGTTTCGACAGATCGATGC
>NZ_JBFUGJ010000434.1:0-4220 GCF_056402975.1 Mesorhizobium sp. P3_A9
CCACGGGATCGTCGGCGGCCTTCAATCTCGCCTTTCTGGCGATGTTCGATCCGGGCGATCGCGTCGCCATCGCTGCCCCCGGCTACCCTGCCTATCGCAACATCATGGCGGCGCTCGGCATCGATGTGGTCGAGATCGAACTCGGTGACGCGGCCTATCTTCATGCCGGTCATCTGGAGACAGCGCATCGCGAGAAGCCGCTGAAGGGCGTGCTTTTCGCAAGTCCGGCCAACCCAACCGGTGCCGTCATACCGGCCGACGACCTGTCGGCGCTGGTCAATACAGCGGAGACGCTGGGCATCGCCGTCATCTCCGACGAGATCTACCACCGGTTGGCTTATGGCGCCCCGGACACCACGGCACTCACCTTCGGCAACAGCGTGACGGTGATCAATTCGTTCTCGAAATACTATTGCATGACCGGCTGGCGCATCGGCTGGATGGTGTTGCCGGAAGAGCTGGTGCGGCCCGTCGAGCGCATCGCCCAGAGCCTCTACATCTCGCCGCCGGAACTGTCGCAGATCGCCGCGATCGAAGCCTTTACGGCGACCGAAGAGCTGGAAGCGGTCAAGGGGCGCTATGCCTGGAATCGCGAGCTGCTGATGAAGCGTCTGCCGGAACTCGGCTTTCCGCTGGCCGCGCCCATGGATGGCGCCTTCTATGCCTTCTGTGATGTTACAAGGCACACCAATGACAGCATGGCCTTTGCGCGCAAGATGCTGGCCGAGGCGCATGTGGCGGCGACGCCCGGCCGCGACTTCGACACTCAGGCGGGGCATCGCACGATGCGGTTTTCCTATGCCGGCAGCCACGACGACATGGTCGAGGCGATGGCGCGCATCGAACGCTGGTTGAGGTAGCGCCCATGCCGGAACTCGAACAGGCCCCCAAACTTGATCAAGCATTGGCCGAAGTCGCCGCCGAAATGGCCGAGCGGACCGATCGTGGCGACGTCGCCACCTACATTCCTCAATTGGGCAAGGTCGATCCAAGGAAATTCGGCATAGCCGCTGTCACCAATGACGGCCGCGTGCTGGTGGCGGGCGATGCCGACCAGCCCTTCTCCATCCAGAGCATCTCGAAGGTGTTCACCTTGACGCTGGCGCTCGGCAATGTCGGCGACGCGCTGTGGAAACGGGTAGGGCGCGAACCTTCGGGCAACCCGTTCAACTCGATCGTCCAGCTCGAGCACGAGAACGGCATTCCGCGCAATCCGTTCATCAATGCCGGCGCCATCGTCATTTCCGACATTCTGCTTGCCGGCCACCAGCCTCGCGAGGCGATCGGCGAGATCCTGCGCTTCATCCAGTTCCTCGCCGACGACGAGACCATCATCATCGACCGCGAGGTCGCCGCATCCGAACGCGCCACCGGCTATCGCAATTTCGCGCTCGCCAACTACATGAAATCCTTCGGCAATCTTCATCATGCGCCGGAACTGGCGCTCGGCGTCTATTTCCATCATTGCGCCATCGCCATGAGTTGCCGGCAACTGGCGATGGCCGGCCGCTTCCTCGCCAATGGCGGCAAGAACCCGGCGACCGGGCATACGGTGGTGTCGGCCGAGCGGGCGCGGCGCATCGGCGCCATGATGCTGACCTGCGGCCACTATGACGGCTCCGGCGATTTCGCCTTCCGTGTCGGCATTCCTGGAAAAAGCGGCGTCGGCGGCGGCATATTGGGCATCGTGCCGGGCGTCGCCTCGCTTGCCGTCTGGTCGCCCGGTCTCAACGCCAACGGCAATTCCAAGCTGGGCTCGATCGCGCTGGAGAAGCTGGCCAGGATGATGAACTGGTCGATCTTCGCGCCATGACTTTCATGATCTGTCGGAACGACGGATATGAAAAATCCCGCGCCGTCTTTCAGGACAGCGCGGGATTATTTTTGTCAGAAAATCAGTTCAAGTAGCGAAAAAGGCTTAGAAAAAGCCCTTCCGCTGCCACCAGCCGGCGCGCTTCGGCTTTTCTTCGGCCTTGGCTTCCGGCTCAGCGGTGACGGTCGAGGAAACCACGGGCACAACCGGTGCATCGATGGCTGCCGGCTTGCGTCGTGACGGTCGGGCCTTTGCAGGCTCTTCCGCGACGGCCGCGACCGCCGTTTCCTCGGCAATAGCCACCGGAGCCTCGACCGGCGTTTCCGCGGCTGCCTCGACGACAGTCGTTTCGGCGACGGCCTCGGCGGCTGCCTTCTTCGGCTTGGCTGCGCGACGCGGCTTCTTGGGCTTTTCGGTGCTCGGCACCTCTTCGCTTACCGCAGCCACCGGCTCTTCCACAGCGACAGCCACCGGCTCGATCGACGCAGGCTCGCTTTCGGAAGCATCAGCCTCGGAAGCCTCTGTCGTTTCGCCGGCACCTGCCTCGGTCTCGCCTTCACCGTCTTCACGGCGATTGCGCTTGCCGCCACGCTTGCCGCGGCGGCGCTTCTTGCCCTGGCCGTCATCCGCAGCCTGCGCCGCCTCGTCAGAGGCGCTGGCAGCGATCGGAGCCGCGTCGTCGGTTTCACCGTCGCCATCATCCGCCGCGTTTGCCGATTCGGCGAAATCGCCGGCCGGAGCGGAGACGGATGAGCCGTCGGCCGGCGCGCCATGTTCGCGATCACGGTCCCTGCCGCCGCGACGTCTGCGACGCTTGCGGCGCTTGCGGTCGCGGCCTTCGCCGTCCTCGGCACCGGCAGCAGGCCGCGGCTGCTGGTTTTGCTGCGGCTGCTGGCGTGGCTGCTCAGCCTGTACCACGACCTCATCATCTTCCTCGACGACGACAATCTCGTCCTCTGGCTCTTCCGGCTCGACATAGGCCGGGAAGCTGCGCGCCTCGACAAAGCCTTCCGGCTTTTCGGCCAGAGCGCCGCGGAAGATCGCATAGTGCTGCGCGCCAACCGTATCGTCGGCTTCGATGGTGATGGTCAGGCCGAAGCGGCTTTCGAGTTCCACCAGTGTGCCGCGCTTGTGGTTGAGCACGTAGAGTGCGGTCGCCGCCGGCGTCCGCACCGTGATGTGGCTGCGCGAATCCTTGAGCAGGAATTCCTCGATCGCCCGCACCACCATCAGCGCGACCGACGAATCGGAGCGCACATGGCCGGTGCCGCCGCAATGCGGGCAGGGCTTCATGGTCGATTCCAGCACGCTGGCGCGGATGCGCTGGCGTGACATCTCCATCAGGCCGAAATGCGAGATTCGGCCGACCTGGATACGGGCACGATCGTTCTTGAGGTGATCCTTCAGCCGCTTCTCGACGGAGCGGTTGTTGCGGTTCTCCTCCATGTCGATGAAGTCGATGACGATCAGGCCAGCCAGATCGCGCAGCCTGAGCTGACGCGCGACTTCCTCGGCCGCTTCCAGATTGGTGTGGAGCGCCGTGTCCTCGATCGAGTGCTCCTTGGTGGAGCGGCCCGAATTGACGTCGATAGCGACCAGCGCCTCGGTCTGGTTGATGATGATGTAGCCGCCGCTCTTCAGCGTCACTTGCGGCTGCAGCATGCGGTCGAGCTGCGCCTCGATGCCGTTGCGCACGAAGATCGGCGTCGTGTCGCGGAACGGCTGAACCACCTTGGCATGGCTCGGCATCAGCATGCGCATGAAGTCCTTGGCCTCGCGGTAGCCCTCCTCGCCGGAGACGAGAATCTCGTCGATATCCTTGTTGTAGAGGTCGCGCACCGAACGCTTGATCAGGCTGCCTTCCTCGTAGACGAGGGCAGGGGCGGTGGACTGGAGCGTGAGATTGCGCACGTTCTCCCAAAGCCGCATCAGATATTCATAGTCGCGCTTGATCTCCGCCTTGGTGCGGCTCTCGCCGGCGGTGCGCAGGATAACGCCCATGCCCTGCGGCACTTCGAGATCGGCGACGACCTCCTTCAGGCGCTTGCGGTCGACCGCGCTGGTGATCTTGCGCGAAATGCCGCCGCCGCGCGCCGTGTTCGGCATCAGCACCGAATAGCGGCCGGCAAGCGACAGATAGGTGGTCAGTGCGGCGCCCTTGTTGCCGCGCTCTTCCTTGACGACCTGCACCAGAAGGATCTGCCGGCGCTTGATCACTTCTTGGATCTTGTACTGGCGGCGCACCGGTTTGCGGCGGTTGCGAACTTCTTCCAGCGCGTCCTCGGCGCCGACCGATTCGATCTCGTGGTCATCGGGATGCGAGGACTGTACTTCCTCCAGCATGCCGCGATCATTGTCGCCGGACGTTGCTTCAGTGCCCTGTTCCGTCTGCGAGACGGGTTCGGAA
>NZ_JBFUGJ010000435.1:0-4210 GCF_056402975.1 Mesorhizobium sp. P3_A9
CCCTACAGGTGCTGCCTTAGTCGGCCTCGATCTCGACATAAAGACTTGGCCCGAGTTTCTGCTGCGGCGACTGGCAGAATACCAGGACATCTCCGGCGCTCTGCGGAGCGTGTTTCCCGCCTTGGGTGCCGCAACCTATGTGCAGCGGCCGTCAGTGTCGGCAGGCATCTGCAACAGGAAGACCGGCCACAAAACAGGGCCCAACTCGGGCCAACATCGCTTCTACTTCGCAAAGTCCGGTTCGGACGTGGAAGGCGATGAAGGTTTCGCGGCGCGGCTGCACGATCACCTCGTTCTGGCGGGTTTCGGGTTCGGTGTCGTCAACGCGGCCGGCAGGGTCATAACCAAGACGCTGATCGATCGATCGGCGAGCCAAGACTACAGTCGCTACTGGTATGAGGCCAACGCCCATCTCGAGGCGGTCGACCTGCAGCACGATCCCAATGTGCGGGTGCCGAAAATTGTAAATCCCAATGGCGGACTTCTCGACACCAGCCTACTGCCAAAACTCACGGACGAGCAGCGCGCTCAGCTGGGGGCTATCGAAGCAACGATCGTGGCCGAACTGGAGCCGCAGGCGGCGCCCGTTCGCGCGCGCTGGCGCGCCGACCGCCAAGCGGCCCTCGTGGCCAAAGGCGTTCCGGCCGATCGTGCAGCGAAGGCCGTCGGCCTTGCCGTTGAGCAGCACGTGTTGACCGAAGACTTTACCCTGGATTTCGATAACGGAAGTTCCGCCACTGTCGCCGAAATTATGGACAACCCAGCCCGCTACCATGGCCTGACCGGGCCGGATCCGTTCGAGCCTAATTATGGCAACGGGCGAAACTTGGCGATTCTGTATGCGGAGAGCAGCAGCGAAGCTCGGATATATTCGCATGCTCATGGCGGCATCCATTATCGGCTAGTGCGGAACCCCGCCCACTGGTTTGTTGACCCCGCCACTATCGATCTGCCCGCCGAAACCGTGTCGCCCACCGACCCAGCTACGGTTGCTGTTCAACGGCTTAACGACCGCCATGCTGTTGTCAGGCAAGGCGGAAAAGCTCTCATCATCACGGAAGCCGCTGACGGCGAAGTATCTTTCGGGACGGTCGCGAATATCCGCGACTGGTACGCCAACGACACCATTATCCAAAACAAGAAACCGGCGACCGTGTTTGAGGTTTGGCTTCAAAGCCCGCTTCGCCGACAGTACGAACAAGTCGTGTTCGCACCGGAGGGCGGCCCGGCGCGCAGCTTCAATCTTTGGCGTGGCTTCGCCGTCAAACCGGATATAGCGGCCTCTTGCCGGCTCTTCCTCGAACACGTGCGTGCCAACGTCTGCGGCGGCGATTCCCAGCTATATGCTTGGGTTATTTCGTTCTTCGCTCAGATGGTGCAGCGGCCGGGCGAGAAGCCTGGCGTGGCACTGGTGCTCCGCGGCGGCCAGGGCACGGGCAAATCCATTGTCGGCAAATACGTCGGCGCCCTGTTTCCTGCGCACCACGTAATCGTGTCTCAGCCCGATCACCTGACCGGCCGTTTCAACTCTCATCTGGAAAGAGCCATTCTTGTCCAGGCCGAGGAAGCCTTCTGGGCGGGCGACAGGGTGGCCGCCGGTGGTGCGTTGAAGGATCTCATTACCAGCGATCACATGAGGATCGAGCGCAAAGGCATCGACACGATCCAGGTTCGAAACAATGTCCGGGTGCTCATCACAACGAATTCGAAATGGGCTGTTCCGGCTGGTGTCGACGAAAGGCGCTTCGCCGTGCTCGACGTTGCCGACCACCGGAAGCAGGATACAAATTACTTCGGCGCCATCGCGGCGGAAATGGCCAGTGGCGGCTTGGGTGGGCTTCTGCATTTCCTTCAGGCCTACGATTTGGGCTCTGTTAATCTCCGCCACATACCAGCGACCGAGGCGCTGCTCGACCAGAAGCTGGCAAGCCTCGAGCCGTTGGAGCGCTGGTGGCTGAGCAGACTTCAAAGCGGAACCTTCCAGTATTCGGAGGGCTGGCCGGAAGAGATTAGTAAGGCAGAGTTCTACGCAGACTATGAAAGGCCTACGGCCAAGATTGCACGACCAATGCACGAAGCCGAGTTCGGGCGTTCAATCCGTCGCATTTGTCCAGGGATCGGCGAAAGGCGCCCGCGCAAGGGAGAGGCGCGCCCCCGTGTTTTCAATCTTCCCGAGCTGACCGTCTGCCGTGATGCTTTCAGTGAAATGCTCGGAACGCGCCTCGATTGGGAGTCGAACTGATGGAAAACGGCGTTTTACCCGGACCACTTGGACCGAATGTGGACCACGAAACCCTTGCGCTACAAGGCTTGGTCCAGGTGGTCCAAGTGGTCCAAGTAAAAAATGAAATTGATATAGGACGGAAATATTCTCATATCGACATACACGAGACACATGCACGCATGTCGCGTGTGAAACGAATTTACCGTTTTGACCCGGACCACCTGGACCACTTGGACCAGCCCTTATATTTCAATGGGTTAAGCGGTCCAGGCGGCGAAAGGCGGTTGGACCAGCTTGGACCGGACAGAAGGTCCGGAGGTGGCGGGGTGCGCCGTCAAAACCCGATAACTCATGTGCGCATAACCGGGGGGCGGCTTTGAGACGCGCCGGCACCCACAAGCATGCGGGCGGTTGGCGCGGCTCGGCGCAGCAGATCGCGGTGGGGCGTGCATCGTTGCGCGTCTGGAACGCAAGGCGCCATCTCCAGCCGAAATGCGGCGCCAAAGCGAAGAGCCACGGGGGGCCATGCGCTCAAATCGCCATGGCAAACGGACGCTGTTTTTACCACGGGGGAGCGGTTCCTTCCGGCGATGGCTACCACATGCCCGTTTGGCCGCACCGCGACGCCCCGAACGCGAGCGCCAAACTGAACAAGAAATTGGCCCGTCTCGATCGCGCAGCGAAGAAGCGGGCACAGCGGCTCAAGCGCATGACGCCTGGCGAGCTGGCGGCATACAGGGCATGGCAAAAGGCCCATCAGCCTGGCAGCGCGGCCGCGCGCGAACGTCAACGCGAATATCGACGCCAGGCGAAGGAAACTCGCATTCTGCTGTCTACGGAGCCGCCGGCGCCCTCGCCAGAGGTCCAGGCTCTTCAGACAGAGATCGACGAACTGAAAGCCGAACTGCTCGAGATGGAATTTAGGAAAGGGGTTTTCGGATGAGCTCCAAAGACAAAGAGCGTGAGGCCTTCGCCCGCGTCAGCCACAAGCTAAAGACGATCGGCATCGAGGTCGCAGTCGATTCATTGATCGCTGTGGCGGGTGATGCGAAGGCGCCGCCTCCCGCCAGGGCGACGGCGGGGACGTCATTGCTACGCGCCGCTGGCATGATCTCGACGAGCAGCAAGGATGCCGCTCGACCCGAGAAGTCGCAGGCAGAGATGAGCCCGGAGGAGCTAGTCGACGCACTCGATACGTTGAAGCGGGATCTTGCCGGCCGTCGTGCCGCTGACGACGGCGTTTTCGACTGATCGTCAAGCCGAGCTTGGCACGCGAACACGATCGTCGGTTAGACAGGCAGGTTGTTGCACGGTCCGCTCCGCTGAGTACCTATTATTTTCCAATTATCAGCGGTCGGTTCTTGCCCGATCGGCACTGTCCGCACCAGCAACTGACACGCGGAAGATTGCGTTATCGCAGGGGTCCATTGCGTAGCTGGAGTGGTGAGAAATACAGGCGGCCCCACGATTACGAAAACACGCCCACCTTCGACCGGATACATGTTGGAGGGTAACAGTCCCGTCCGAGCGGTGAATTCGGCCATAGTGGCGCCCTGGTAAGCGGAAAGTCGACTATCGAGGGCCGCTTGTATTTGCGCATCGTACTCAGCGCCAGTTTGACAACCGGACAGCAGCGCTAACACGATCAGAACTTGCGCCGATTTCATTTTGCCTACCCCTCGCAGATTGGACTAGCAAGTTTAAGCGGGCATGTCGAATTTCGCCGAAGCGGCTACGCCGCCTCGTCTCCGCGTTGTTTGCGCCGGAGATCCCAGTAGTGCAGCGTTTTCGAATATCACTTCGCCTTTTTGGGATCGTTTGATATCAAATTCACCACTTCCCGCAGGTCTTCGGGCTGGTGCTTTGCGTACACGCGCTCAATCATCCGCGGCGAGTTGCCGAGTATTTTTGCGATCTTGAAAATAGGTGCGCCGTGGCGTGCCATGATGGTCGCCGCCGTGTGTCGGAAAACATTGGCTGATACCC
>NZ_JBFUGJ010000436.1:0-4184 GCF_056402975.1 Mesorhizobium sp. P3_A9
TGAGTGCACCTGCCGCGGCAAGCTCGGCGATCTGGTTGGCGGCGGGGTTGGCGTCCGGCGAGGAGTTGAAAGCGATCGGCTCAGGGCTGTTGAGGACGGCGAGGGTGAAGGCCTGGTTGGCGGTGCTTCCGTCAGASGAGGTTGCCGTCACKGTCAGATTGATCGACGACTGSGTCTCRAAGTCGAGCGCGCCGGTGGCCGATCGCGTGATGACGCCGCTGCTGGAATTGATGGCGAAGCGCGARTCATTGATGCTGTAGGTGACGGTCGAGCCGGCATCGGGATCCGTGGCCGAGGCGGTGATCCCGRTGAGTGCACCTGCCGCGGCAAGCTCGGCGATCTGGTTGGCGGCGGSGTTGGCGTCGGGAGGGGCGTTGAAGGCCACCGGCATCTGGCTGGCCGTGACGTTGAGGCTGAAGGCATGGGTATCGATGCTGCCATCGGACGAGGTGGCGGTGACGGTCAGGGCGACCGACGGCTCGGACTGGGCGTTGAGCGTGCCGGTACTCGAGCGCGTGATGACACCGGTGCTGGCATTGATGGCGAAGCGAGGGTCGCCGATGCTGTAGGTGACGGTCGAGCCGGCATCGGGATCCGTGGCTGCGGCGGTAATCCCGATCGCCGTGCCGGCGGCGGCGTTCTGGGCAATCTGGTTGGCGGCGGGGTTGGCGTCCGGTGAGGAGTTGAAAGCGATCGGCTCAGGGCTGTTGAGGACGGCGAGGGTGAAGACCTGGTTGGCGGTGCTTCCGTCGGAGGAGGTTGCCGTCACGGTCAGATTGATCGACGACTGCGTCTCAAAGTCGAGCGCGCCGGTGGCTGAGCGCGTGATGACGCCGCTGCTGGCGTCGATGGCGAAGCGTGAATCGTTGAGACTATAAGTGATGGTCGAGCCGGCATCGGGATCCGTGGCCGAGGCGGTGATCCCGRTGAGTGCACCTGCCGCGGCAAGCTCGGCGATCTGGTTGGCGGCGGGGTTGGCGTCCGGCGAGGAGTTGAAAGCGATCGGCTCAGGGCTGTTGAGGACGGCGAGGGTGAAGGCCTGGTTGGCGGTGCTTCCGTCAGACGAGGTTGCCGTCACTGTCAGATCAATCGACGACTGCGTCTCGAAGTCGAGCGCGCCGGTGGCCGATCGCGTGATGACGCCGCTGCTGGCGTCGATGGCGAAGCGCGAGTCATTGATGCTGTAAGTGACGGTCGAGCCGGCATCGGGATCCGTGGCCGAGGCGGTGATCCCGGTGAGTGCACCTGCCGCGGCAAGCTCGGCGATCTGGTTGGCGGCGGCGTTGGCGTCTGGAGGTGCGTTGAAGGCCACCGGCAGCTGGTTGGCCGTGACGTCGACGTTGAAGGCATGGGTATCGATGCTGCCATCGGACGAGGTGGCCGTGACGGTGAGGGCGATCGACGGCTCGGACTGGGCGTTGAGCGCGCCAGTACTCGAGCGCGTGATGACACCGGTGCTGGCATTGATGGCGAAGCGCGAGTCGTCGATGCTGTAGGTGACTGACGAGCCGGTATCGGGATCCGTGGCTGCGGCGGTAATCCCGATCGCCGTGCCGGCGGCGGCGTTCTGGGCAATCTGGTTGGCGGCGGGGTTGGCGTCCGGTGAAGAGTTGAAGGCGACCGGCTCAGGGCTGTTGAGGACGGCGAGGGTGAAGACCTGGTTGGCGGTGCTTCCGTCGGAGGAGGTTGCCGTCACGGTCAGATTGATGGACGACTGCGTCTCAAAGTCGAGCGCGCCGGTGGCTGAGCGCGTGATGACGCCGCTGCTGGCGTCGATGGCGAAGCGTGAATCGTTGAGACTATAGGTGACGGTCGAGCCGGCATCGGGATCCGTGGCCGAGGCGGTGATCCCGGTGGGTACACCTGCCGCGGCAAGCTCGGCGATCTGGTTGACGGCGGCGTCGGCGTCGGCCGGGGTGTTGAAGGCCACCCCGGATCCAGGCAGCAGATATTCGATGTGCAGCAGCGGAGCGCTGGTCGGCGAATATTCGTAGGAATCGGCCGTGCGCGTGCCGGTGCCGGTGACCATAAATGCCATGTCGTTGAGCGCCGCCCAGCCCGAGCGGTTGACGATCTCCTGCACAATCGTCGACAGATCCGGCGAGCGCTCGGCCAACCCGTGGGCGCCGACCGTGGTCCACGGGTCCGGCGTCCAGGCGGTGGACGCGTCCGTCGTCGCGCGTGAAGAGACGTTGAAGCTGACGTTGGTGAAGGCGCTCGCGTCGTCGGTATCTTCGCCCTTGATCAGCAGCGAGGTCGCGCCGGTCTTTACCTCATTGGCCTGGAACTGGATGTAGGCGCTGGTGATGATGGCGCCTTGCGGGATGTCGATGCCGGTGAAGCGAATGCCTACCGTCTGACGGGTGCTGCTGTCATAGCCCAGTTCCAGGTCGTTGGTGTTGCTCGAGATCGAGCCCGAGCCCTTCTGCTCGACATCGTCGCCGGCGGTCGCCACCCTTGTCTCGAAGATAGGGTCGATTGCGCTAGAGCTGGCGGCGAAGAGGCTGCTGGTGGTGACCGCGGCGCGCGTCGAGACCGTGCCGATGTCAGCAACTGCCTCAGGGATAGTGGTAGTGGAGGTCAGAAAGCTGTCGGCGTGACCCTTTTCCATATTGTGCCACAACCCAGAGGCCTTCGCCGCAAGCCTGTCGAGAAGCGTGCTGTCAAGATGAATGCCAAGTCTGGCTGCCGCCTCGGTGAGGCCAGTCAGTTTCAATCCGCCCTCGCTCCCCCATGCCGGYGTGGTCCGATGCTCGGAGACGAGATCGAGCCGGTTTGCGGCGGGATCAAAGCTGGTGGTGTGACTGCCCTTGCCGGTTACGGCAGCGACTCCATCGCCAAGCTCGGAGAGTACGCGCGGAGTCTCGCTGCCGCTCGCTGCTCCGCTCGGCTGGGTCCAATTGTCAATGTTCAGCCAGTCGCCTTTGATCGAGGCGTCGATGCCGAACTCCGTCATCAAGAGTTTCACGTCGCCCCAGGGAAGCTCAGGCAGTTTAGCCATGTTGGATTTCCTTTCCGCATTTCTCTCGATTAAATCCGGAATCGCGACGTGCCCGACAGGGCGTCAGTTCCGATACCCAGATCGAGCATGGCGACGGTACGCAGCGCACGAAAGCCGCGGCCCAAATGTTCTGTCGTTGACTAGTCAGTTGCCTTCTTCATCCTAGGCCAGGCGGGCGCCACCGAAGCGAGCAAGCGCAGCAGTGTTTGCCCGTCCCGCCCGAGAAACAGCGAGGGCAGGATCCAGCACAGCAGCAAGCCCCCGGCAGATGCCAGCAATGCCGTATCGATGAGCAGGGGAAGAGGAGATAGATGGAACTCGCGCAGCCATTCCACCAGTGCCCAGACGCCGGTTCCGACAACGCCCGCCAGCGCGAGCCCAGGCAGGTGCGCCACAAGGAAGTCTCTCCATGTCATCCCGGTCACGCGGAGGCTCAACTGTGCCATCAGCAAGAAGTTGATCCCGAGGGCCGCGCCGACGCCGAACGCCACGCCCTCTATGCCCCAGAATTGCCCTATGAGGGAGCCGGCGAAGACGCCGATGGTGAAAACCGCCTGGCRCCAGGCGCGAGCGTAGACCGTTCCTGTTGCGCGCGAGACGGAATCGCTAAGCTTGTAGCTCGTGCGGAACAGCATGCTGAACGCTAGAATCTGGAGCGGGGCGACTACCCCTACCCATCCCCGCCCGAGAATGACCGCAACCAACTCCGGCGCGACGATCGCCACGACCACACTGGCCGGCAGGACAAGCAGAGCGCAACCCGCGACTGCGCTGCGATAGGCACGAGCAAGCCGCGCGGGCTGCTCCTGGACCAGCGCCATGGTCGGGAACAGCACCCGATCGAGAACCTGACCGACGATGACCGCGGGCGTCGTCATCAGTTGTGACGACAGGCCGTACAGTCCAAGTGCATCGGCGCCGAGCCAGCGGCCCACGACAAGCCTGTCCGCTTGGGTGGCGAGGTAATTGCATACCCGGGCAATGGTGAAACCGCTTCCGAAATAGAGCAGTTCGGTGATGGCGCGCCGCTCCAGCAAAGGCCGCATCGGATGCGGCTGGCCAGCGAGCAGCACGACCATGCGGATGAATTGCTGGATCAGGAGCGCACCGACAAGGGCCCAGATGCCGAAGCCGAGCCAAGCCAGGACCGGACCGGCAACGACGTAGCCCGTCGCAAAGGCAC
>NZ_JBFUGJ010000437.1:0-4183 GCF_056402975.1 Mesorhizobium sp. P3_A9
GTCCTCAACGACCAGGAAATGCCGCAGCGCGTCGCGACAGTCGGTTGGCCACAGCGCGAAGGTCGGGTGCCGCCTGCCGGCCGAAGAGGCGACGGCTATCGAACCGGGATGTTCGCCGGCAGCGGCTGCCAGGCGGTCGACCAGATCGAGCGGCAGGAAAGGCGTGTCGCCGGCAGCGGTAACGACCGCCTTGCATGGCGTGCCGGCTATAGTCCATTCGAGGCCGGTCAGAATGCCGGCAAGCGGTCCGGCAAAGCCTTCCACAGTGTCGGCAAGCACAGGCAGTCCAAACCGGGAAAAGCGTTGCGGATCGCCATTGGCGCTCAGCGCCAGCGTTTCAATTTGTGGGCCAAAGCGCGACAGGACCTGGTCAAGCACGCTGCCGCGGCCAAGCGGCAACAGGCTCTTGTCGCCGCCTCCCATCCGCCTCGACTGGCCACCGGCCAGGACGATCCCTGCAATATCTCGTCTCATGCATCGAGCCTGTACGCCAGCCGGCGGAAATCACAAGACCTGGCTAAATTCCATCCGGCGCCATGGCCGGCCCGGTGGTTTCGGCGACAATCCGTCGCCGACCGACCACCCGCTCGCGATACAGCGCATAGAGACCCGAACAGACGACGATTGTTGCGCCGACAATCATCGGCATGTCCGGTATGTCGCCGAAGACGAACAAGCCAAGCAGGATGGACCAGAGGAGTGCTGTGTAGCGGAACGGCGCGATGAAGGAGATTTCGCCCGAGCGCATCGCCATGATGATGAATTGATAGCCGATGAGCACCAGCACCGCCGCCAGCGCCAGCAGGGCGGTGCTCTTGCCGGTCATCGGTGTCCAGCCACCTATCGGCGACAACAGCACCGCGCCGACGACGGTCATTGCCAATGCGGTGGCGGTCGAGACCAGCATCGTCGGTACGGCTTGGGGGATGCGCTTGGTGGCGAGGTCACGCACCGTGCAGCAGGCGACGCTGGCCAGCGCCCAAAGGGAATAGAGGCTGAAGCCGTCGAAGCCCGGCCGGACGATGATCAGCACGCCGACAAAACCGATGGCGATCGCCAGCCAGCGCCGCCAGCCGACCTTTTCGCCGAAAAACAGCGCGGCACCCATCGTCACCGCAAGCGGCAGCGCCTGAAGGACGGCTGAGACACTGCCGATCGGCAAATGGGCAAGCGCCACCAGGAAGGACACGGTGCCGCCCGCTTCGCCCAGGACACGCATTGCCACCAGCGGCTGCAGCATCAAGCGCGGCCGCGAAAGCGCGCCGCGTTGCCAGGCCAGCAGGCCGACGAAGAGCGAGGCGAATGCCCCTCTGATCAGCATGACCTGCGCCATGTTCATCGATTGCGAAGAGTATTTGGTGATGGCGTCGTTGAGCGTGAAGCCAACCATCGCCACCATCATGAACAATGCGCCGCGAAGATTTGGAGAAAGGGGCAAGACATCTACCGGTTGCTTGGGCAAGCAAGCCTGTAACAGCCCGCCACGAAACAGCAACGGCAAAGGGCTGGGCCAGGACCGGGGCATTTGTCAACGCGGGCGTGAAATCACGTCCTGGATTCGGCACTACGCCGGCCGGGAGGCGGCTCCGCCTCCCGGAAGCTGTAYRGCCTCGGCGATGTCTATTTCTTCGGCGTCAGGATCTCGGYGCCGTTGCCTTCCTTGCCGGCGATGGTCCACAGACCACGCAGCGACCCGTCATCCTCGACCTTGTAGACAACGAGGCCGATATCCTTGCCCATGACGTAGCCGGCGGAGAACGCGTCGTCGTTGCGCATGCAGATGCCATCCGAGGAAGAGCCGCCCGTCTCCCAGTGGATCGTGCAGGTCGTCCCGCTGGTCAGCGTGATGGTGGCTTCGCCATCGTATTTCGATCCGTCGAAATTGGTGCCGGCGACRGTRTARGTGCCGCCGATCGACTGGGCWGCCGCGGGCAGGGCCGTGAGGCCAAGCAATGCRAGAGAAAGAATGAGTTTGCGCATGATTTATTCCCCCTGTGAGCGACGATTCCGCYGCKSGGAAAGCTAGGCCGGAACATGCTGGCGGTAAATCRGGCAACCGTTTGCGGAYSAGACTTTTTYTGGGRTGTKACCGAAAATGCTCATGGYCCYTTGAGGCTGCCGGCGATCGGCCCAATCAGAGGGTCGTATTTCGACTTCAGGGCCGGCGGGTAATCGATCCAGACCGTTCGAATGACGCCATCCTGGCCGAACAGACGTCGCTCGTAAAAGACCTTACCGTCCTTCATGCCCGACAGCACCGCCCAGTYCTTGCCGGYCTTGCTGTAGGTGATSGYGTAGCCSGGCTCTTTGCTCGCTTTCTCAKCYGCGACAAAGCCTTTCGGSGTGTCRTCGTCRRCGTTGWRRATGCCSGAGCAGGTCAGGCTGGCGCCRTCCGCGCTSAGCYAWACCTGYCCGTCGCCATTGTCAGGTTCAGGCTGACGATCGGTGAAAATTTCGTCGGGAAAGGTGCAGACGGTGCCAAAACGCTCGTTCACATAGGTGGACGGCGCGGCGATCGCGTTGGTCGCCGCAATGATAACGACAGTTGCCAGGAACGAAGAACGTCGCCGCATGCTCGCCTCCAAGCCAATAGAGCCAGAAGCGATGTTGCATGAATCTTCGAAAAAATCAGCCGCCAGTCACGCTCATATGCCGTGACACGGAGGGACGGCGGGTGCGGCGGTCGATGATGAAGTCGTGGCCTTTCGGCTTGCGGCCGATGGCTTCGTCGATCGCGTCGGCGACCAGTTCGTTGCCTTCGGATGCGCGCAAGGGCGTGCGCAGATCGGCCGCATCTTCCTGGCCGAGGCACATATAGAGCGTGCCGGTGCAGGTCAGCCGGACGCGGTTGCAGCTTTCGCAGAAATTATGCGTCATCGGCGTGATGAAGCCGAGCTTGCCGCCGGTCTCGGCGACGTGGACGTAGCGGGCAGGGCCGCCGGTCTTGAAGGGGATATCGGTCAGCGTGAACTGGCGCTCCAGCGAAGCGCGCAGCAGCGACAGCGGCAGATACTGGTCGGTGCGGTCGGCATCGATCTCGCCCATCGGCATGGTTTCGATGACCGTCAGATCCATGCCGCGGCCATGCGCCCAGCGCATCATATCGGGCAGTTCGGCGTCGTTGAAATCCTTCAGCGCCACCGCGTTGAGCTTGACCTTCAGCCCGGCTGCCTGCGCGGCATCGATGCCTTGCATGACTTTGTCGACATGGCCCCAGCGGGTGATTTTGTGGAACTTGTCGGCATCGAGCGTGTCGAGCGAGACGTTGATGCGCTTGACGCCGCAATCGGCGAGCTCGGCGGCGAAGCGCGACAACTGCGAGCCGTTGGTGGTCAGCGTCAGTTCTTCCAGCGCGCCGCTGTCGAGGTGGCGCGACAGCTGGCGCACCAGATGTATGATGTTCTTGCGCACCAGCGGCTCACCGCCGGTGAGGCGCAGCCTTTTGACACCTTTTTCGATAAAGACGGTGCAGAGCCGGTCCAGCTCTTCCAGCGACAACAGGTCCTTCTTCGGCAAGAAGGTCATGTCCTCGGCCATGCAATAGGTGCAACGGAAATCGCAGCGGTCGGTGACCGACACGCGCAGGTAATTGATCGTGCGACCGAAGGGGTCGATCATGTCCATGCTTCAAGCGCTTCCCATAGCAGTGAGGCGGCTTCGTTATATACTGCTATGTGATACGAAGCAGCCCACCATTCAAGATACCGCTTCTCGATCTTTGGTAACATCCCCGGGCCGACATCCCATGTCGGCCGGTTTCATCGGGCCTTTTCCCATTCGGCGAAGCGGCGTAGGGAAGGGCAATCGATACGGGATCAAACAGAGCATGACCGCACCAAAAGAACTCAGGGTCTCCAAGGACCGCAAGCTGCTGTCGGTCACCTTTCCCAATCACCATCCATTCGAATTGCCGGCGGAGCTGTTGCGCGTTGCCTCGCCATCGGCCGAGGTGCAGGGTCATTCGCCCGAACAGCGGGTGACGGTTCCCGGCAAGCGCAACGTGGCGATCCTGAAGATCGAGCCGGTCGGCAACTATGCGGTGCGCATCACCTTCGATGATTTCCATGACACCGGCATCTTCAGCTGGAATTACCTGCACACGCTCGGCCACGTGATGGACGAGCGCTGGAATGCCTACCTGGCGGAGCTTGCGGAAAATGGCTTGAGCCGCGACCGCTAACCC
>NZ_JBFUGJ010000438.1:0-4161 GCF_056402975.1 Mesorhizobium sp. P3_A9
ATCTCGCTGGCCGGCCGCACCGAGCACCCGATCGCACAGAACGTGCCGACAAGGGTCGGTGGCTTTGGTGGTGCTGGCGGGCTGGCGGCCTATCTCAATGACATGCGGATCGACCTGCTGATCGATGCCACGCATCCCTATGCGGCGCGAATCTCCGCCAATGCCGCGCAAGCGGCACGCATGGCCGGCGCGCCGATCTTCGCTCTGCGCCGTCCCGGTTGGGAGCCTGTCGAGGGCGATCTCTGGACTGAAGTCGATACAACAGGTGATGCTGTGCAAGCGCTCGGCGCCAAGCCGCGCCGGGTCTTCCTGGCGTTGGGACGGCAAGAGGTCGCCGCGTTCGAGGCGGCGCCCCAACACCATTATCTCATCCGCAGCGTTGAYCCGGTCGAACCGAAGCTGGCCGTTCCCGACGCTGACTATCTGCTGGCGCGCGGCCCGTTTCGCGAGACGGACGAACGCGTCTTGCTCGGAAACCATCGCATTGATGTCGTCGTGTCCAAGAACAGCGGCGGCGCGGCGACCTACGGCAAGATTGCCGCCGCAAGGGCGCTTGGCATCGAGGTGATCATGGTCCGCAGGCCGGCGTTGCCCGATGTGCCTTCSGCYGAAWCCGTCGAAGCGCTSGCCGCGATGGTCGATCATTTTSTYGMGCCCGYTGCCGAACGCGGCGTGTAGACCAGCGCCGGTCTGTCGCCACGCTTGATGATCCGGGTTTCCGGCGAGCCGATGATGATGCAGGTCGCCATGTCGGCCTTTTGCGCGTCGACGTCGGCCAGCAGGAACACCTCGATGCGCTCGTCGGGACGGCCGGCGGCGCGGCCGAAGATGACCGGCGTTGTGCCGGGCAGGATTGCGGTCAGGCACTCGAAGGCGCGGCCTAGCTGCCAGGGGCGGGCCTTGCTGATCGGGTTGTAGAGCGCGATGACGAAGCCGGCGCCGGCCGCCGCCAGGAGACGCAGTTCGATCAGATCCCACGGCTTCAGATTGTCGGACAGCGAGATGGCGCAGAAATCATGGCCGAGCGGCGCGCCGATACGGGCGGCGACGGCGAGCATGGCGGTGATGCCCGGCACGACGGCGACATCGACGGCCCGCCATTCGGCCGGGCCGGCCTCGATCGCCTCGCAGACGGCCGCCGCCATGGCGAAGACGCCGGGATCGCCACCCGAAACCACGGCGACCTCATGGCCCTCGGCGGCCTTGGTCAAGGCGTCCTTGGAGCGGGCGAGTTCCTCGCGGTTGTCGGAAGCGACGCGGGTCTGATCCGGGCGCAGTTCCAGCCGGTCAAGATAGGGCTTGTAGCCATAGAAGAATTTTGCTTCCGCGACGGCGCGGCTGGCTTCGGGCGTGACCTGGTCGGCATTGCCGGGCCCGAGGCCAATGACGGTGATACGGCCGCTCATGCCTGCGCTCCCAGCGCGCCGGGGCGGCCGGACCAGCCGGCGACCAATACGATGGCGAAGTAGGGCGCCTTGTCGTCCTGCTTGTCGGCAAGCTTCATCGAGACGCTGCCGGCCATGGTGCCGCGCTCGACATAGACGGCGCGCGTCAACTTGCCGGTGGCTTCCAGCGCGCGCCTGATCTTGGGCAGGTTGCGGCCGACCTTCATGATGACGGCAGCATCGGTGTCGGCCAGCCGTCGCGTCAGCTCGAACTCGCTCATCGTGCCGGGCAAAACCGTCAGCACGTCGTCGCCCTGGACGATCGGCACACCGGTTTGCGACCAGCAGCCTGACATGGCGGTGACGCCGGGAATGACTTCTGTGGGGAAACGATGCGCAAGGCGGACATGCAGATGCATGTAGGAGCCGTAGAACAGCGGGTCGCCTTCGGACAGGACGGCAACCATCCTGCCGGCGTCGAGGTGCTCGGCGACCTTCTCGGCAGATTCCTCGTAGAAGCCGGTGATCTGCGAGCGGTAGTCGTCGTGATCCTTGTCGATTTCGGTGGTGACGGGATAGAGCAGCGGCAACTCCAGCATATCAGGCCGGAAGCGCGTTTCGACGATGGCGCGGGCGTTGCTGTTGTTGCCGCGCTTGGCGAAATAGGCGACGACATCGGCTTCGGCCAAGGCCCGCGCGGCCTTCAGCGTCARCAGTTCGGGGTCGCCGGGACCGGTGCCGACTCCGACSAGACGGCCTTTTGMAAGCGCGTTCACAGGCCCGGCCTCGCCAGCGAATTGAGCGCGGCKGCGGTCATGGCGCTGCCGCCCAGACGGCCGCGCACGATGGCGTAGGGCACGCCATAGGAATTCTCTGCCAGCGCATCCTTGGATTCGGCAGCGCCGACGAAGCCGACCGGCATGCCGATGATGGCCGCCGGCTTCGGCGCGCCGTCGCGCAGCTTTTCCAGGAGATAGAACAGTGCTGTCGGCGCATTGCCGATGGCGACGACGGAGCCTGCCATGCGCTCGCCCCACAAGTCGATCGCCGCGGCCGAACGGGTGTTACCGATCGCTTTGGCGATGTCGTGCGTGCGCGGGTCGCGCAGCGTGCAGATCACCTCGTTGCCGGCCGGCAGCCTGGCGCGGGTGACGCCATGCGAGACCATCTCCGCGTCGCAGAAGATCGGCGCACCGGCGGCGAGCGCCTTGCGCGCTGCAGTGACGAAGTCTGGCGAGAAAACGAAATGACTTGATGCTTCGACCTGGCCGCAGGCATGGATCATGCGGATGGCGACATCGGCCTCGGCTTCTGTGAAGCGCGACAGGTCAGCCTCGGCGCGGATGATGGCGAAGGAGCGCTCGTAGATCGCCGTGCCGTCGTGGATGTAGTCGTAGGCGGCCATGCTCATTTCCGTTTTTTAGTTTGGGCCTGTCGGTAAGCCTCGGCGATTGCTGCCGGCCCGAGCCTTGTCAGGCAGTCGGCGGCGGTCTCGCCCTGAAATCGTGCGCTGCGGATCATTGCCGCGACGCGGCTGATGCCGCGCGCGGCGTCATAGCCCGGCCTGTAGCCGGCAGGAAGGGCCTTTGCCGTCGCGTTCACGACAAGTCCGGCTCCRTTTTCGCCGCCGACGATTGTGAGTGCSGCCGGGCCSGGRTGMGCGCAGCCCTTGGCGCAGCCGGAAATGTGCARGGTGAAGTCGAGGATGTCGGCGTTTTCTGCGGCAATCGTCTCCGCGATGTCGCGCGTGGCGATGCGCCCGGAAGCACAGGCCGGCGTGCCGGGGCAGGCGGCGATACGGGTACGCGGGTCGGTGGGGGAGGTGACGAAGCCGAGGGTGGCGGCGGTGTGCTGGAAGAGTTCGTTTGCGGTTGCCGGTTGACCGAGGAAGAGGAGGGCGCGGCCTGGGGCGAGGCGGATTTCGGTGGTGCCGAAGGCGAGGGCGCTTTGCGCGAGGGCAATGATTTTATCTGCTGGCATGCTGCCGTAGGGGAGAGCGATGCCGAGGGTGAAAGTGTTGCCGGTTAAGGGGAAAAGGCCGATAGGTTTGCGCGAGGCGCCCCCCTCTGTCCTGCCGGACATCTCCCCCACAGGTGGGGAGATTGGCAGCTCGGCCGGCTGCGCCGTTCTTGCGAAGGCGGAGGGTTGCTCAGCCGTTTCGGCGTTGGAAATTGGCGAAGGCGAGCGCGCATGAGCAATCTCCCCCCTCGTGGGGGAGATGTCCGGCAGGACAGAGGGGGGCGCCACAGAATGCCAGCTTGCGAGAGAGGCAAGCTGCCTCTCCGACAAATCCCTCGCATGCGCTTCGCGGCCTTTTTCGGCAATCATCTTCAGCGCAGCGACGGCTATGTCTCTCGCGTCATCCGCATCGACCTTTGCCAATACCTTCGCGTTTCGGCCGTCGCCGGCAACCGATACGCTCCAAACGATGTCGTTGTCGGCTCGCACCGCCTTAAGCCGCACATCGGCCGTCACCGCATCCATCGTCAGTTGTCCGCCGCCGTCGACGACAACAGACACCTTTGGTCCCAGTCTTGGCGTCAGCCCAGCGTCCTCGACCGCCGCCCTGATCCGCTCAGCCAGTGGCCGCGGATCGGCGATCTCCTGCGGATCGATGCCCGCCAGCGGCCCGGTCTCAACCGGCACGCCGGTGCGCACCGCAATGCCCAGTGCATCCACCTCCGCTGCCAGCAGCGTAGCACTTCCTGTTGTCAGACCGCGTATCTGCAAACTGCCGCGSGCGGTGACTTCCATGATGCCGTTGCCATGTCGCAGC
>NZ_JBFUGJ010000439.1:0-4111 GCF_056402975.1 Mesorhizobium sp. P3_A9
GCCACACGCATCGTGACCATTCGCCTCTGGCGGCCCGGCTGAAGGAACGCACTGGCGCTTTGGTGATGGCGGAAGGGCCGCACCGGCCGGCAAGACCATTGCATATCGGCGAGACCAATGCGCTCGACGCCAGCGCCGACACCGCTTTCGTTCCCGACATCGCGCTGCCGGACGGGGCGTTGGTCGACGGCGACGGCTGGGCGATCCGCACGGTTCTGACCCCCGGCCACACCGCCAATCATGCGGTGTTCGCCCTGGAAGGAACCGGCATCCTGTTTTCGGCCGATCATGTCATGGCGTGGGCGACATCCATTGTCGCGCCGCCGGACGGAGCGATGGCCGATTACATGGCATCGCTGGACAGGCTCATCGCGCGCGACGACAGCCTGCTGCTGCCTGGCCATGGCGGGCCGGTGACGAAGCCACGCGCTTTCATGCGCGGGTTGAAGACGCATCGCAAGATGCGCGAGCGGGCCATATTGGAGCGGGTCAGAGCCGGCGACCGGACCATTCCCGACATGGTCAAGGCAATCTATCGCGACACCGATCCCCGGCTGCATGGCGCCGCCGGACTGTCGGTGCTTGCCCATCTCGAGGACCTGGTGGCGCGCGGCATGGTGTCGACGGAAGACGCCCCCGCCATCGACGGCATTTTCACGCCAACCCGGTAGCCCTGCGCGGCCCGAGCCCTACCTCCCCGCAGGCGCGGAATTCGCAGGAAAGATGACTATTCGGCAGGCGCCGCCCCGACCTGGCCGGCGACTTCCTGGTCCAGTTCCGCCAGGAAATCGGTGACGCGCGCGGCATTGTCGCCAAGGTCATAGCGGCCGTAACGCGAAGCCGACCGCATGTCGACGATCACCGTATCGCCGTCGTCCGTCACGCGGATCGCCACATCAGCTGGCAGGCCGAGCACAAAGCCCTTGGCGACAGCGGTAATGGTGACGTCGGTTTGCCCGGCGAGGTCGGGATAGGGTTCGGAAAGTTCCCAGCTGCGCCGGTCGAGCACGGTTTCGACGGCATTGACGATGGTCTCGAATGGCAGGTCGTAGCTGCGTGCGGTGACCAGCGGATAGCTGTCGGTCTGCAGCCGCTGTTCGCCTGGTGTGGATGGGACAAGCACATTCATGTCCTTTGTCCGGTCGCTGACATCGAGCACGGGCGGATCTTCGAAATCGGTCGAGATATCCCTGAGCGGCGGATAGATCGTCGCCCAGTAGGCGGCAACGCCATAGGGGACCAGCACCAGCAGTGCCAGCAAGGCGCCGACGGTGAGGTCGCGGCCGCCGCGGTCGCCAAATTTCCACAGCCTCGAAAAGGCAAAGGCGGCAAACAGCAGCGCCAGCGCCGCCAGCAGCGCGACAATGCCCAACACCCACAGGAACACCGGCGTTTCGACGAGATCGAAGCGATGGCCGACGAAGTCGGTCAGCAAAAGCACCGCTGAAAATGCCGCCGTGCGCCGCGACCAGCCGGCAGCCTTCGACGTTTGCCGTTCGGGAATGCTAACCATTGTTCTCTGCGCTGCCCCAACCCGGACGGAGGTTTAGTGAATTTTCGCGGCGGCTTGAAGCCGAAACACGCAACATCCCCTCAATCCGTCGGCAAGCGATAATCCCTGAACTGCTGGCGCAAGGTGATTTTCTGGATCTTGCCGGTGGCGGTGTGCGGTATTTCGCCGACAAAAGCGACATCGTCGGGCATCCACCACTTGGCTACCTTGCCATCCATGAAGCCGAGAATATCCGCCTTGGTCGGTTCCTTGCCCGGCTTGGCAACGACGACCAGCAAGGGCCGCTCGCCCCATTTCGAGTGATGGACGCCGATGGCCGCCGCTTCTGCTACGTCCGGATGGCCGACGGCCAGATTCTCGAGATCGATGGTCGAAATCCATTCGCCGCCGGACTTGATGACGTCCTTGGCCCGGTCGGTGATCTGCATGTAGCCGCCGGCATCGATGTGAGCGACGTCTCCGGTATCGAACCAGCCGTCCTCATCGAATTGCTCCGCGCCGACGCCACCATAGTACGCACGAGCGACCGCCGGGCCGCGCACCTTCAGGCGGCCAAAGGTCTTGCCATCCCAGGGTTGCGCATTGTTCTCGTCATCGGTCACCTTCATTTCGACGCCGAAGGGCGGGTAGCCCTGCTTCTGCTTGACATCGAGCCGGGCCTCGCCCTGGAGATCGTCATATTCGGGCTTCAAGGTGCACAGCGTGCCGAGCGGCGACATTTCTGTCATGCCCCAGGCGTGGATGACCTGGACGTCGTAATTGTCCTGGAATTTGGTCATGATCGCCCGCGGGCAGGACGAGCCGCCGATCACGACCTTGTTCAGATAGGGCAGCTTCTTGCCGGTCTCCTCCAGATATTGCAGCAGCATCATCCATACCGTCGGCACGGCGGCGCTGAAGGTCACCTTCTCGGTGTCGAGCAATTCATAGATCGAGGCGCCGTCCATCTTGCAGCCGGGCATGACCAGCTTGGCGCCGATCATCGGGCCGGCTTGGCCAAGGCCCCAGGCATTGGCGTGGAACATCGGCACCACCGGCAGGATCGTGTCGCGCGACGACAGGCCCATCGCGTCGGGCATGGCGGCGATCATGGCGTGCAGCACGTTCGAGCGGTGGCTGTAGACGACGCCCTTGGGATCGCCCGTCGTGCCCGATGTGTAGCACATGCCGGCGGCGGTGCCTTCGTCGAAGGTCTTCCAGGCGAAATCGCCATCGGCCTCATCAAGCCAGTCCTCATAGGCGACGGCATTGGGCAAGGTCGTTTGCGGCATGTGCGCCTTGTCGGTCAGCACGATCACCTTTTTCAGCGATTTGACGGCACCGGCGATCTTCTCGAGCAACGGTATGAAGGTGAGGTCGACGAAGACAACCTTGTCTTCGGCATGGTTCATGATCCAGACGATCTGCTCGGGAAACAGCCGCGGATTGAGCGTGTGATAGATCGCGCCGATGCCCATGATGCCGTACCAGGCCTCGATGTGGCGCGCCGTGTTCCAGGCGAGCGTGGCGATGCGGTCGCCCAACCCATAGCCGTCGCGCTCCAGCCGCTGGGCGACCTTGAGAGAACGACGATGGATGTCGGCGTAGGTGGTGCGCACGATCGGTCCCTCGATCGAGCGCGACACGATCTCGCGCACCCCATGCTGCCGTTCAGCGTTGTCGATAAGCTTGTGGCACAGCAGCGGCCATTCCTGCATCAGCCCCAGCATCTGGTTCCTCCTCCCTCGCGCATTTTGCGTCGTAGCTTTGGTTCATTGTGAAGCGAACCGGCGGATTGTCCAGTCATCCGCTTGCGCGGGACACGAATTTCAAAGTCCCTGCCGCAACGGCAAGCGGTTGAATTCTGGCATGTTTTGGATTTCGGGTTGCTGGGCACTCGTGCCAACGCGATGGCAGGAGGATCAAAATCACCACAATGGCGGCGGTGTTCTACCCCGTGAAATCACCGGGAAATCCGCCACAATCCGGCCATTCTCGGCGTTAAGTTTCGTTAACGGGCAAAGGGGTGCGATTGGCGACTGAAAGAGGTTCGCATGGACGCGCAACTCGACGACAAGGTCTTGGAGAGCACACTGGCCGAAAGTCTGGCCGATCTGGTGCCGGACGAAAAGACTGTTTCCGAAGACGAATTTGTTGAAGTGGTCGGCGGCGCGCTCGAAGCGGTCGGCGGCACGCTGCTGTTCAAGATGTGCGTGGATAACGAAGGGGCAGGCCAGCACGTCGCGGCCGCCTCCGTCGGTGCTGGCGGCAATCGCCAGTTCCTGCTGCTCACCTTGCCGACCGGCGGCGGCTCGCTGAAAGTTGAGACCGTTTCGAGAAGCAGCAATCCGGTCGCGGGCATCGCGGCCGCCTATGCCGGACTGATGGACGCATTCAAAACCGCCGCCTGAGCTTCGGCCGGCACTCGAAAACGCTGGTGCTCCACGCCTCGGCGGTTGGCTCCTGTTTTCGTGATGCGAACCGACCTTGCGCAACAGCTGTGCCCGCCACACTTTAAGGGGCCAGGCAAGGAGAACCAGCATGGACAAAATCGCCAACCCGGCACCGGGCTTCCAGCGCAATCCCGACAAGATCATCACCATCGAGCCCTATGTCGGC
>NZ_JBFUGJ010000440.1:0-4105 GCF_056402975.1 Mesorhizobium sp. P3_A9
CCCCCCCCCCCCCCCCCCCTGTATTTACCGCCGGCAATCGGCCCTGTTCCGGCTAACGTCTTTGGTGCGGACGCGCTGTCACAACATGGCGGAACGGTAAGGCTGCTCGGACGTTCTCGTCTTCGAAGCATCGCATGCGACGATGTTCAAACCGGCGTGTCAGCGCCTACAGGAGCGGGAAAATACCATGAGCATCGGCACCATCCTCATCATCATTCTTGTCATCGCGCTGCTTGGCGGCTTCAGCGGCCTCGGCGGTGGCCCATTCTATGGCACCGGCTATTATGGCGGCGGCGGCCTCGGCCTKGTGCTGCTGATCATCATTGTCCTTGTCGTGCTAGGGCGGATCTAGAGGCTCGCAAGCCTTCGGACAATCGCAATCGCGTGACCGCGTCGCGATCGAAGCGCACCGGATTGTGATGCAAGCAAGCCGGCTTGTGATCCGACATCCGGGGGCGTATTTCGTATGTTGATTTCGGTCCACACCCCCCGTGGAAACAAGAGGAGAGGGTCCCACCCCTTCATCCTCCTCCAAGGCCCGCCCCGGTATGCCGGAGCGGGCTTTTGCGTTTAGGCCGAGGGAACCGGCTTGCGTCGAGACAGTTGAGTTTGCGGAAGGCTGCCCAATGCCCGCAACACTCAGAACGACACTCTGTGAAATTCGCGATGATCTTCACTTCCTGCGGCGGATGGTGGCGGCTCGCGGCCATATAGAGACCATCCAGGGCATAGATGCGTTGATCGGCATCGCTGAAGCAGAGGCTATCAAGGTTATCAGTCGGATCGATCGCGCGGTCTGAACAGGAAGAAGGATTGAATGAACATCAAGGAGATGACGCGGCAGGACTGCGTCGCCCTTCTGAAGACGCAACGCCTTGGTCGCCTGGCCTGTGTGCGTGACCAGAAACCCTATGTGGTGCCGGTCCATTTCGCCTTTGGCGAGAATTCCATTTTCAGTTTCTCGCTTCCTGGCCGGAAAGTCGACTGGATGCGGGCAAACCCCCATGTCTGCTTTCAGGTCGACGATGTCGGCGGTGRCAATGGCTGGAAGAGCGTCGTGGTGGAGGGCCTGTTCGAGGAACTTTCAAAAGCGCCTGATCCGGATGCCGGCATGACCGGCGTCGAAAGGGTGAACGCCCCGGTCGATGGCGACCGCCGGCTTGCCTGGTCGCTTCTCGCCACGCACGCGAATTGGTGGGAGCCGGGCGCCCTGAAGCCCGGCGATGCCCTCGCACCTTCGGGCAGCCATCTCTTCTATCAGATCAGGATCGAGGCGATGTCGGGAAGGCAGGCCTCGTGGTAGCGGTTGTTACGCCGCGCGCGGTACACGTGAGGTAAATGTCGCGCGGGTGACCGAGACGCTTGTGCCGTCGGTGTCGCTTACGACGTCCACCTTGGCATCGAGCTGTTTCACCAGTGCCTCGACGATGGCCGTTCCAAGGCCGGTGGCCGGCAGGTCGTTGGCGATCTTGCCGACGCCATTGTCCGAAACCGTAAGTTTCCAGTCGCTGCCGGCCGTCTCATAGCTCACCTGTATGCGAGCACCGTCCTTCTCTTTGGGGAAGGCATATTTGATGGCATTGAGGACGAGTTCGGTGACGATCAGACCGAGGCTGACTGCCTTTTGCGAGTCCATCCTGCCGCCTTCGGCGGTCACAGTGACCGTGATCGGCTGACTTTCGCCAATCATCGACGAGGCGAGACTGCTGCACAGTTTCGGAAGGTAGGAGCCGACATCGATCTCCTCGATGCCGGCCGAGGTGTGGAGATGGCGTTGCACTTCGGCCACGGACAGAACGCGCTGGTGGGCATCCTTGAGATGCTGGCGCGTCTCTTCCGAGGTGACGGAGCGTGCCTTCAGCAACAGGATGCTGGCGATGATCTGCAGGCTGTTGGCAACCCGGTGCTCCATCTCGCGCAGCAGCACGTCCTTCTGGTGGAGCAGATCTTCCGTGCGCTTGAGCAGCTCCTCCTTTTCTCTCTCAATCACCCGACGGGCGGTGATGTCGTTGAAAGCGAGAAGGATGGTGATGGCTGAGCTGTGGTCGTAAAGCACCTTGCGGGCGTTGAGCAGCATGGTGCGGCGGCCGATCCGCGGGAAATCATGCTCGACCTCGAAACCGTCCATGGCGGTTTTCTCAGGGATGATCGTTTCCAGCAGCAGGCGAAGTGCGGGAATGTCCCATTGGCCGTCGCCGAGCGCGTAGAGCAACGAGCCCTGGGTCTGCGCGGGGTCGACTTCGAATGTCTTGTAGAAGGAGCGGCTGGCGGCCAGCACGCGAAACTGCTCGTCGAGGACCAGGAACGGCTCGGTGATCGTATTGACGATCGCCTGCGCCAGCGTCTGCGCGTCTTCGATGTTCGCAATGGGTTGAAACATGGGCAAAAAGCCAGACGAGCGGCGTTTTGCCTCTCCAAGCATGGACTCTATCCTTTTGCCCGGCCGTTGTCGCGAAGTGAATCGCCGGCCACGACGACGTGATGTCCCATGGTGTCATTGAAAAAGGCGGGCACTCGGCCCGCCTTCGTCTCGCTGTTCGATTTGGGTATACGACCAAATCGCGATGCGTCAATTCGCGCCGCCGAGCTGCTTGGTCATCTTGCAGAAATTGTCATGCGACTTGGCAATGGCCTCGTCGCCGCATTCCTTCATCATGCCTGCGCGGTCTTCTTCCTTCATGGCCATCCAGGCGGTCTTGAATTCCGCCTCGGACTTCATCGTCTTCATTCCGGAGTCCGTATAGAAGGGGGCCATCTTTTCCGGATTGTCGAGTGCGGAGGTGTTGCCGGCCAGCGCCGAGCCGGTCATCATCGCAAGCGCCATCGCGCCCATTGTGAGCATCTTGAAGTTCATCTGGAAATTCCTCTCTGTAGAGGTCATTGGAATAAACGACCTGCAGACAAACGGGATCGCGAGAAAACAGTTCCTTTGGATGAGCGAATATTAAAATCAGATTTTATTCTACCTGACCTGCCGAATTATTCCATGTCCGGTACGTCGCCGCTGACAAACAGCGTGGTCGGCGGCCCGTAGTCRCCAAGTGYCGGGTCGGCATCGCGGCTCCAGGCRATSACGCCGACATGTTTTGCCGCCAGCGCCCTGGCGGTGCGTATGGCGCGGTCTTCGCTCTGCTGGTCGGCAGGGCCGAAGGCCGGAAACAATTCACCGTCCTCGCCTCGGTCGAACGCGACCACGACGATCAGCTTGGGATTTTTATGCTCTGTTGATTGGGACATGGTGCTCCTTCGACGAGAACCGTATCACACTGCCGGAGCCAGGGGTCGGTTGTCTGGCTTTCAACCTTATTTTACCCGGGTCTCCGGACCCAATGCCTGTTTTTGAGTGCCTTCGGCACCGCATTGACACGCGTTTTGTTGTCGTATATTGAACAGGACTATACAGGTTCACTGAACAGGTACGCATATGAAACGGCGCGCGGTTCAATTGTCTCCCGGCACGGGCAAGCCCGAGCAGATCGCCACCGTTCTGGAGCATGAAATCCGCTCCGGCGTTCTTGGCTTCGGTGATCGCCTGCAAAGCGAGAATGAGCTCGTCCAGCGCTTCTCCGTCAGCCGCAACACGATCCGCAAGGGCCTCGAGGAACTATCCAGCCGCGGGCTGATCACCACCAAGGTCGGCATCGGCTCCTTCGTGACCTTTGACGGCAAGCCGGTCGACGATTCGATCGGCTGGTCGCGGGCGCTGGCCAATGCCGGCGCCAATGCCGAGACGAGGACGCTGCGGCTGGAGGTCATCGAAGACGCCGATCTCGCAGCCTTGCTGGAGATCGAAAGCCCGTTCTTCATCGCAGTCGACCGGGTGCGCACCAATGCCAGCGACGGACATGCGATCTCCATCGAGCGCAGCCGCCTGCCGCTGTCTCCGGAGCTCGAGGATGTGCCGCTGCGCGGCCTGCGCGAAGGGTCGCTGCACCAGACGCTGCGTGGCGCCGGCCTCATCCCTGACCATGGCGAGGAATGGGTCGGCATCGAGATGCTCAATGCCGAGGATGCCGCCATCCTCGGTTGCCCACAGGGCACGCCGTTCCTGCGTGGCCGCCGGCTGACCCGCGCCGCCGACGACCGGCCGATCGAATATGTCACC
>NZ_JBFUGJ010000441.1:0-4087 GCF_056402975.1 Mesorhizobium sp. P3_A9
GAGTACGGAAGCACCAACAAGAAAAAAGGCAATGGCATGATGCGTGCGGGGGCACATCCGGGAATTGCAGGACTCTGGAGCAAGGCAGTCGGATTCTGCTCCAATCGCCGTGGGGTGGCGGCGGTCGAGTTCGCTCTTATCGTTCCTATCCTGCTGGTCATGTACTTCATGACGATGGAGGCTTCGCAGGCCATCGAGACCAGCAAGAAGGTCAGCCGCATCGGCAGCATGGTTGCCGACCTCGTCACGCAGCAACCGACCATCGTCAAGGCGGATCTCGACGCCATCATGAAAATCGGCACCTCGACCATCCAGCCCTACAACCGCTCGACGCCGAACATCACCATCACGGCAATACAGGTCACCACCGATGCGACGCCCCTGGTGAAGGTGGTGTGGTCACGCAAGGTTGCCAGTGGCGTTTATAGTGTCGGGGCCGCCGCAGGCACAGCCACCACGGTTCCGACAACGCTCAGGGTGGCCGGCACCTTCCTCATCCGCGTCGAAAGCAATCTGAGCTATTCGCCGATGATCAACTGGCAGTCGGACACCCAGCAAAAGCTCGGATTGACACAATCGCTCACCACGACGATCCCGATGGGCGAGACCTACTATCTGCGCCCGCGCAGAAGCCTGACGATCCCCTGCGGCGATTGCTGAAGACTTTACTGCTGCTCACCACCTGTCGACACCAGGCGCACGATGGCTTGCGCCGTCGCATAGTCCTTTGGGGCCACGGTCAGAAAGCCGCCGGAGTGTTTCGATTCCAGGAGATCGTAAACATCCGGCGTCGTCGATTTGAGGTTGGTCAGGAACACGGTCAGCCGACGCTTGGCTTCCGGGTCGAGATCAGTGCGTACGGCATGGGGACCGTACCTCAGCAGGCCCGACATCCACACGACCTGGAGAGCCGACGGCGAAAGGCCGGCTGCTTCGAGCCTTGCCTGCGTGCCATCAGATAGCAGCGGCTGACCGTCGGCTGCTGCCCTCACCCAGCCGAACGAGGCGTCAGCCTGGCCGTCGACAAGCATGGTTTCGGCCGCGGACGTGGAATCGGCATGGATCAGAAACGGGGCATCCTCAGTGATCTTGACGTGTTCGGCGGCCAGCTCCGCCAGCGGCAAAAGCGAGCCCCCGACGCTGTCCGGCGGCGGCATAGCGATCCGTTGCGTCTCCATCGCCGCCAGGTCGGACAGCTTGCCGTCCCTGGTCAGCAGTACGGAGCGGATGCCGGCCGCACCGTCGGAATCGACCGGCGCCACAAGCGGCTCGATGCATCCGCAACGCTGCAGCGCCGTGGCATAAGCCGTCGCCGAATAGATGGCGTACTCGATCCGGGCGTTGGCTTGCGCCTCGATCAGTGCCGCATAATCGCGCGCAACGACGAACTCGACCTTCATGCCAAGCGCGTTGGTAAAGGATTGCGTCAGCAGCGCCAGCCCCGGAACAGTGTTGCCGCCGCCAGGCTCGGCGACGATGCCGATGCGAAATGTGCCGATATCATCACGCCAGTCGGCCAGCGCCGGTCCACACCAGAGCGCGCCGTGCACGATCATGAGAGCGGTGCACGCCTTCAGCACAGCGTTCATGGCAAGACCGTCCTGCGTTTTATCCGATGCATGCCCACTATCGCGCCAAGCCGTTGCCGTTTGGTTTCCGAATTGCCAATGCCGCCGTGGAACCCTATGTCTGGGCGTCCACACTGGCAACAATGACCCGATGGCGCGTGCTTTTCTCTTTGTCCTGGATTCCTTCGGCATCGGCGGCGCGGCCGACGCCGAACGCTATGGCGACGCCGGCGCCAACACGCTCGCGCACATCGCCGAAGCTTGCGCCGAAGGGCGCGCGGATCGCGAGGGGCTTCGACAAGGGCCGCTGTTTGTCCCGCACATGGCATCGCTCGGACTTGGCAAGGCGGCCGAGACGGCGACAGGATTGGGTTTTGCCCATTTCGGGACGGATCTGCTCGCCAATGCCTTCCATGGTGCGGCGCAGGAAGTTTCGAGCGGCAAGGACACACCCTCCGGACACTGGGAGATCGCGGCCCTGCCCGTGCGGTTCGACTGGGGTTATTTCCCGGATACGGTTCCCGCCTTTCCGGCTGATCTGACCGCGGCGATGATCCGCGAGGGCGAGGTTTCAGGCATTCTCGGCAACTGCCATGCGCCGGGCACAGAGATCATCGAACGGTTCGGTGAGGAACACATCCGCACCGGCAAGCCGATCTGTTACACCTCCGTCGACTCGGTCCTGCAGATCGCCGCGCATGAAGTCCATTTCGGCTTGGAGCGGCTTTATGAATTCTGCCAGGTGGTGCGCCGGCTGGTCGATCCGCTCAGGATCGGACGCGTGATCGCGCGGCCATTCGTCGGCGAGACCGCCGCCACCTTCCAGCGAACCTACAACCGCCATGACTACGCGGTGCCGCCGCCGGAGCCGACCTTGCTCGACCGGCTGACGGCGCGGGGAAGCCGCGTTATCGCCGTCGGCAAGATCGGCGACATCTTTGCCCATCGCGGWATTTCGGAAGTGCGCAAGGCYSCSGGCAACATGGCSATGTTCGACRAGGCGCTSGGYGCGATGGATGATGCCGGTAACGGCGATCTCGTTTTCGCCAATTTCGTCGATTTCGACACCGAATTCGGCCATCGCCGCGAYGTCGCCGGCTATGCCGCCGCGCTCGAGGCCTTCGACCGGCGSCTGCCGGAAGCACTCGCAAAGCTGCAGCTGGGCGACCTTCTCATCCTGACGGCCGACCACGGCAATGATCCGACCTGGAGAGGGACAGATCATACGCGTGAACGCATCCCGGTGATTGGCATGGGACCCGGTTTGAGAGGTGGCGACATCGGACTGAGAACGACATTCGCCGATATCGGCGAGACCGTCGCAGAACACCTCGGGCTGGCGCCCGGCCGCCACGGCACTTCTTTCCATGCGATGATTGGCGGCCATGCCTGAATTGCCCGAAGTCGAAACAGTCCGGCGTGGCCTGCAGCCGGTCCTTGAAGGTGCCCGTCTGACCAAGGTCGAGGCGCGACGGCCGGATCTGCGGTTTCCCTTTCCCGAACGGTTTTCGGAACGGCTGACCGGCAGGACCATCACGGCGCTCGGTCGCCGAGCCAAATATCTGACCATGCATGTGCAGGACGGCCCGGTGCTGATCTGCCATCTCGGCATGTCGGGCTCCTTTCGCATCGAGACCGACGACGACGGCGAGACACAAGGCGTGTTCCACCACGAACGTTCGAAAAGCACGGCGCACGACCATGTCGTGTTCGATGTCGTCGCCGCCAACGGCGCCCGGTCCCGCGTGATCTTCAACGACCCGCGCCGCTTCGGTTTCATGCTGTTTGCGGAAGGGCCGCCGGAGACGCATCCTATGCTGGCCGGACTGGGCGTCGAGCCCACCGGCAATGCGCTGGACGGCGTGCTGCTCGCCTCGTTGCTGAAAGGCCGCAGATCGCCGCTGAAGGCAGCGCTTCTCGACCAGAAGCTGATCGCGGGACTTGGCAATATTTACGTCTCGGAGGCGCTCTGGCGTGCCGGCCTGTCGCCCTTGCGCGAGGCGGGCACCATCGCCAAGCCGGGCAAGAGGGCCAAGGAACAAAGCGAACGCCTGGCCGAGGCGATCCGCTCGGTCATATCAGATGCCATCGCGGCTGGCGGGTCGTCGCTGCGCGACTATGTGCACACCGACGGGTCACTGGGCTATTTCCAGCATTCCTTCGCCGTCTACGACCGCGAAGGTGAGCCTTGCCCGAAGCCCGGCTGCGGCGGCCACATCGAGCGCATCGTGCAGAGCGGACGCTCGACCTTCTATTGCCGGACGTGTCAGAGCTGAGTTAGAGCAATTCCAGGAAAAGTGTGAACGGTTTTCCCCGGGAAAAGCGCATAGCGCTTTCCCCAGGGAATTGCGTCAAAACAAAAAGATGGACCGGGTCTAGCGAGGAGAAGCAGCCATGGCCTACKAGACGATCATCGCCGAGACGCGCGGCAAGGTCGCACTGATCACGCTGAACCGGCCAAAGGCGCTCAATGCGCTGAATTCCCAGATCCTTGCCGAACTCGTCGCAGCCGTGAACGG
>NZ_JBFUGJ010000442.1:0-4084 GCF_056402975.1 Mesorhizobium sp. P3_A9
GACCAAGATCTATCACACGGCGTCTGGCGACCTGCTGGCGCTGGACCGCTGCAGCCTCGATGTCAGAGCCAATGAAATCGTCTCCATCGTCGGCCCGTCAGGCTGCGGCAAGACCACGCTTTTGTGGTCGATGTCGGGCCTGCACAGCCTGACCAGCGGCGAGATAAGGCTCGACGGCAAGGCCATCACCGGCCCGCATCCCGATATCGGCATCGTCTTCCAGGAGGCGAACCTCCTGCCCTGGCGCAATCTCGATGCCAACATCCGCTTTCCCTTCGAGATCAAGGGCGAGAAGCCGGATCGTGCCTGGATCGCGCATCTGCTCAATCGGGTGGGGCTCGACGGCTTCGGTGGAAAATTCCCGCGCGAGCTGTCGGGTGGCATGCAGCAGCGCGCGGCGATCGTGCGGGCGCTGGCCCTAAAACCCTCGGTGCTGTTGATGGACGAGCCGTTCGGCGCGCTCGACAGCTTTACGCGCGAGGAGATGAACCGGCTGGTCGAGGAGATCTGGCTCGACACCAAGACCACCATCGTCTTCATCACCCACAGCATCGAGGAAGCGATTTTTCTCTCGGATCGCGTGGTGGTGCTGAGTGCGCGGCCGGGGCGCGTCGCCAAGGAATACCGCGTGCCGTTTCCACGGCCGCGTTCGCTGGAGATCATGGCGACCAAGGAGGTCTTCGACCTCACCAACCGGATCAAGATGGACATTGTCGGCGAGCGTACCAGACCGACGGCGCCGGAGCGCACCAGCGCCGAGATCGTGAGGATCAGGCCGTGAGCGATGCCATCCCGGAATTTTCCAAATCCAAATCGGGTGCCAAGTCCGGTGATGGCAAGGATGTCAGCCTGACCAATCTGTCGGCCTTCGCCAGCGGCCCCGGCATCAAGTCTGGCAAGGAAGTGGCGGCGATCATCGCCGTCGCCGTGGTCATCATCGGCGGCATCGAACTGGCCTTGCGGCTGTTCCATGTGCCGCTCTACATCATGCCGCCGCCGAGCTCGATCGCCTATGCGCTGTTCGACGAGTTCCCGCTGATCGCGCCGCATCTCGGCTACACGCTGGTCGAGCTGGTGTCCGGCTTTGCCATCGGCGCCGTCGTCGGGCTGGTGCTGGCCGCCGTCATCACCCAGTTCCCGTTCGCGGAAAAGATCGTCGCGCCCTACATTCTGCTTCTGGTCACCACGCCGATGCTGGCGCTGGTGCCGCTGCTCATCCTGCGCTTCGGCTTCGGCTACACGCCACGCATCATCGCGGTGGCGCTGGCCGCCGGGCCGATGGTGATGATCAACGCCGCCACCGGCTTTCGCCGCGTCGACAGCGCCAAGATCGCGCTGGCGCGGTCCTATGGCGCCAGCACCTTGCAGATCTTCTGGAAGATCCGCGCGCCGATGGCGCTGCCGATGATCCTGGTCGGGCTGATGATCGGCGCGATCTTCGGCCTGCTGACCGCCGTCGGCGCCGAGATGGTCGGCGGTGGCTTCGGCCTCGGCAACCGGCTGACCACCTATTCGTCGATGATCCAGATGCCGCAGTTCTTCGCCGTGGTGCTGATCCTGTCGACGCTCGGCATCCTGATCTACGTGCTGTTCTTCCTGATCGGCAAGAAGTGGGCGAGCTGGGAGGCTTGAAGATTTGAAGCAAGATGCCCGGGAGGCGGGCGGTGGACTGACGTCAAACAAAAAGGGGAAAGCGATGACCAAAGACAATTTCGTCCAACAGGCAGGGATCTCCCGCCGTTACTTCCTGCAGGTGACAGGCGCCGGTCTGGTGACGGCAACCGCGCTTGGCGCCACCGGCCTCAAGGCGAGGGCCGAGGCTTACGGCAAATTCACCTGGATTTCGCCGCGCGGCACGCTCGAAGTGCTTGACGATTATCCCTACTGGGCGGCCAAGAAGGCCGGCTATTTCGACGGGCTCGACACCGACATGCAGCCCGGCCCGTCTGACGGCACGGCGACAGTGAAGTTCGTCGATGTCGGCCAGGCCGATATGGGCTTCCCCTCACCCGGCGTGTTTTCCTTCGCCATCCAGAACGGCATGAAGCTGAAGTCGGTGTTCCACATGGGTGCCCGCGATACGTTCAGCATCGCCTTCCGCAAGGGCGAGGGATCGAACGATCTGAAGAAGCTCGAAGGCAAGACCATCCTGCTCGGCTCCGCCGCCTGGCAGTCGATCACCGATCCGCTGCTCGCCGCGCAAGGCGTCGACATAAAGAAGGTCAAATATGTCGAGGCCGGCTGGCCGACTTGGGGTACCGCCCTTGCCGGCGGCCAGGGCGACGCGGCACTTGCCTGGGAAGGGCTGCGCGCCGAATGGATCGCCAAGGGTCTCGACTTCGAATRCTGGCTCGGCGTGAAGAATTCGAAGCTGCCGGCCAACACTTTCGTGGTGCGCGCCGCCGATCTCGAGGATGCCGACAAGAAGGCGTTTTTGGAAAAATACCTGCGCGGCTGGGCGATGGGCCTCGAATTCGGCTACCAGAACCCGCGCGCGGCGGTCGAAGCGGTGTTCGAGCAGTTCCCGACGCTGGCCAAGAATCTCGGGCCGGAGCTCGGCACCACCTCGATCCTGCAGCAGATCAATGTCTTCCGCGGCGACATGGACAAGCGCGGCGGCTGGGGCTCGCACGACATGGCGAGCTGGCAGGGCTTCTTCGACGAGATCCACAAGATCGGCCAGATCACCAATCCGGTGAAGGCCGAGGATGTCTGCACCAACGATCTCATCCCGGCGGCCAACGACTTCGACAAGGCCAAGGTCAAGGCCGATGCCGACGGCGTCAAACTGTCGGAAGGCTTTGCCGCGCTCGATGTCGAGAAGATCAAGGCGCATCTGTTCGATTCGGCGGTGAAGTAAGCCGGCAACAGAACCGGGCGGCAACAGGGTTGCCGCCCGCAATCCATTGAAAGAAAGCATGGGAGGTGGCGGTGGCCGACAAGGTAAAAGTGCTGGTGGTGGGTCTCGGCAATATGGGTGCGTCGCATGCCAGCGCCTATCACCGCTCCGAGGGTTTTGAGATCGTCGGCATCATGAGCCGCTCGATCAAGAGCAACAAAAAGATCCCGGCGGAGTTGGCCGGCTATCCGCTTTATGAGGATTTCGACCTGGCATTGAAGGAGACGAAGCCGGATGCTGTCTCGATCAACAGCTGGCCGAACACGCATGCCGAATATGCGTTGAAGGCGATCGCGGCCAATTGCCATGTGTTCATGGAAAAGCCGCTTGCCACCAACATCGAGGATGCCGAGAAGGTTGTCGCGGCAGCACGGGCCAAGAAGCGCAAGCTGGTGCTCGGCTACATCCTGCGCGTCCACCCCTCGTGGATCAAGTTCATCGAGGTCGGCAAGACGCTCGGCAAGCCGCTGGTTATGCGGCTCAACCTCAACCAGCAGAGCAGCGGCAGCGCCTGGCACTGGCACAAGAACCTGATCGATTCGCTGATCCCGATCGTCGATTGCGGCGTGCACTATGTCGACGTCATGTGCCAGCTGACCGGCGCCAAGCCGGTGCGGGTGCATGGCATCGGCGCCAAATTGTGGGCCGAGGCCGACAAGCAGAATTACGGCCATCTGCACGTCACCTTCGATGACGGTTCGGTCGGCTGGTACGAGGCCGGCTGGGGCCCGATGATGAGCGAGACGGCCTATTTCGTGAAGGATGTGGTCGGCCCCAAGGGCGCGGTGTCGATCGTCGCCGGCCAGGCGCCGAGTACCGCCTCGGATGCCGAGGTTTCCAATTCGGCCGACATCGACCGCCACACCAAGACCGATGCGCTGAAGATCCACTACGCCGCAGTCGACGGTGACAAGAATTTCTCCAAACCTGACGAGATCGTCAGCATGGAGGACGAACCCGGCCACCAGGAGCTGTGCGACCGCGAGCAGGCCTTCTTCCTGCGCGCTATCCGTGAGGATCTCGATTTGACCGAGCAGATGGATGCCGCGGTCAACAGCCTGCGCATCGTGCTCGCCGCAGAGCAGAGCATCGCGCTCGGCCGGACGGTCGAGCTGGCCTGACGTCGGCGCCAGCCCCCTCATCCGGCCGCTTCGCGGCCACCTTCTCCCCGTGGGGGAGAAGAGA
>NZ_JBFUGJ010000443.1:0-4082 GCF_056402975.1 Mesorhizobium sp. P3_A9
GGACCAGGCAGAGGCCTATCACTTGCGCCGCCTCATTTTGCAATGCCGGCGTCAGGTTCAATGCGAGCAGGATCATAAATGTTCCAGCGATCGCGGTTACTCTCGGTTCAATTCCCTGCGCAGTTCCCTTCGGCGGAAGGCGGATGATGGTCATCACAAGCAGCAGCAACAGAAACACGGTTGACGCCAGTTGAGTGACGATTGCGAGCGAACTTGCTGAGGTATCCTGACGGAAATAGTGCAATATAGGTATCGCGCTGGACGTCGCCATAACCGTCATGACAAAGACGATGGCAATACGGCCAAAAAAGTCCTCATTCAACATTTTCACGCCCCCGTGCCTAAGCAGTCATTGAAACATCACTTCCGCGCCCCGACAATAAGATGGTTTGAAAAGAGTTAACGGCTATGCCGTCTCAACTTTTGATTAATCTATCCGGCCTATCGCGGCAAAATGCCCAAATCTTCGTGCTTCGTATCCTGGCGTCGATCTCAATTGTGATTTGCGATGATTGCACTCAGCCCTCACAGCACAACGTTTGCGGTTTTGATTTGCGTTGCCTATCAATGCGGCTGGATGGCCCGCATTTCGCATAGCAGAGCGCGCTGCCGCCGTTCAGCTAAGCTGATTCAGGATTCCTGAGCTGCCCGCCAACACCAAACTTTCGTAGATCACGAGCAGTAGCGTGCAGATCGCCGCGACCGAGATTGGCACGCCGAACGGCACAACGCCTTTGCGGTCGAGATGCTGAACGTAGACGCGGAAGGCACCTGCGGGCAGCAGGAATGGATTTTTCATGGCCGCTGCGGTGACGAGGGCGAAAACCAGTAGCAGCAGGGAAAACACGACGAGGTCGTTGCCGCCGGTCAGGAAAGGGATGACCGCCATCAGCTTGACGTCGCCGGCGCCGAYCTTGCGCAASRSCCAGAACGGGAACAACGCAAGAAACAGCACGAGGGCGGCAGCCGCGCTCAAGCCCATGTCCAACCAGGATCCGGATCGGAGCAGCAGCAGCAACAGCGATCCCGCCCCAAGGCAGAGCAGCAGCAGCACATCGCGATTGGCAATCTTCTGCGTCGTGAAGTCGAGCCACGCAACCCTTGCAAGCAGAGGGATGGCGAGGGCCTTCAGCAGGAGCGCTTCGACAAGCAGCATGCTAGCGCTCGATGTTCTGCACGCTTGAGGACAGCAGCTTCAGATTGTTGGCTACCGTCGGATCGTTGGGCGCCAGTTCGTAAGCCTTGAGGAAATTCGCGCGTGCATCCTGCAGCTTGCCGCGCAGCAGATAGGAATAGCCGACATTGTTGTAGTACTCAGGCGACGCGCCAACCAGCTTGAAAGCCCTGGCATAGGCCCGGTCGGAGAGGTCGAACCGGTGTATGCGGTCACAGGAAGCGGCCAACCCCATCCAGGCGCCGCCATCATTGGGCGCCAGCTGCGTCGCCTTGAAAAAGAGGGCGCCGGCGTTGCCGTAATTTTCCGCACGGAATTGGTTCTTGGCTTCGGCCACGGCCTGGTCCGAGGCGTAATATTCGACGTTGCCGACCGTCTTCAATCCATCGAAGGCATCGCCAAAAGACGTGACATCGCCTTTCGACGGCTCGTTGGTGCGGACGACACCATCTGTGGTGTCCGCGCCATTTGTCTGACAGCCAACAAGCGCCATCATCAGCAGGCTGGCTGCGGCTGCGACTGAGAGGCGCATTGGCCCTGTCATTTTATCTCCCAAGAGTCCTGCGACTCCACTTTAGAATCAAAGCATATACCGGTTCAGAAGAAAATGCCCTTCATGCGGATAATCACCGGTAACATGATCACCATCATCACCACCGGGAAGATGCACAGTCCCAATGGAATCATCATCTTGACAGGCAAGGAGTTGGCACGTTCTTCGGCATGAAGAATTCTCTGGCTGCGCATCTCTTCGCTGTAGACCCGCAAAGCGTCGGTCAGGCTGGTGCCGAGTTCTTCCGACTGCCGAAAAAGCACGGCCAAAGCCCGCGCCTCGTCAAGACCGATTCGGTCGGCGAGGTCACGCAGCGCCTCACGCAGCGGCTTACCGGCACGCAACTGCAGATTCATGATCGAAAGCTGGATGCCGAGCCATTTGTGGGTGCCGGCCAGTTCACTGCTGACGCGCTCCACCGCCGCCTCCAGGCTCATACCCGCGTCCGCGCAGGTGATCATCATGTCCATGAAATCGGGAAAGGCGCGGCGATAGACCTCTCTCTGCGCACTCTCGAAGCGATCGAGCAGGATGCTTGGAACCACGATGCATGCGAGCCCGAAAAGAGCGGAACCGGCAAAACCTATGAAACCGGGCATTTGAGGTGGGAGAATGCGCGACAAGAGCGCATAGGCAGCCAGAAAGCCGGCACAGGCAGCACCAAGCCGTGACAAGGTGTAAATGAGCGGCGCGCTGGTCTGATAGAAGCCGGCTCGAAACAGCTTCGCCTCAAGCGCATTTGGTTCGTCCCGTTCCTTCTCCATCGACCGGAAATAGGCGTCGACCGGCCGCTGCGCGGAAATCTTCGCAAGCAGTTCCTGTCCGGCGAGCGAACGACGATCGGCAAACCCCTCGGTCTTCAGGCTTTGCGCGACCAGCGTCCGCGTCTGCAGCGCCGGCAAGAAGACAAGCGCGCCGAACAGGAACAACGCAACCGCCGCGATGAAGACGGCAAGGGAGATCAGAGTGCCCAGATCCTGGATGATCGAAAACAAGTTTATGCTTCGCTCCCGTCAGAAATCAAAATTGACCATGCGGTACATGATAAAGTCGCCCAACAACGCCCACAGCCCGAAAATCGTGAATACCGGCAAGATCATCGGACTGTCCCAGACGGTGCCGTAGTAGGACGGGGCAAGCAGTTGAAGGATCAGGAACATAACAAGGGGAAACAGCGAAATGATCCACGCGGACACGCGGCCCTCGCCCGAAAGCGCCCGGATCTTCATCCTGAGTTTCTGCCTGTCGCGCAGCACCACGGAAAGATTGGACAGGATTCCTGTAAGATTGCCGCCTGTCTTGGACTGGATCGACAGCGACACCGACAGCAGATGAAGGCCTTCGAAGCCCACGCGCTGCGACAGCTTCCGCACTGCCTGCTCGATGCTCAGACCAAATGTGATTTCATCGGAAACGATGCCGAATTCGGTACCGAGTGGATCAGGCATTTCGCGCGCTACGAGCGCGACCGCCACCGAAGCCGGATGTCCGGCTCGCAGCGAACGGACGATCATGTCGAGCGCATCCGGAAGCTGTTTTGCAAACTTCTGAATGCGCTTGTTGCGGGCGCGGCGAAGAACGAGAAGCGGCAGCCCGAATGCGATCACCAGAAAAACGATGAGCGACACCAAGTTAGAGAAATGCAACAAGACCGACATCAGCAACGCAACCGCCAGTCCAGCGCAGAGAAACGTCGTGGCGAAAACCATTGGGTTTCCGGTGATGCCGGACTGGGTATAGAGCCTGTTCAGCCGGATCATGCTGAATAGAAAGTCGCCTGATTCCGTCAGTCCACGTTCGCGCAGCAATCCCTGCAGGGTCTGTTCCGCGGGCGCTTCGTCAGCCAGCCGCCTCAGCCGATGATTGATCACGCCAATCCGGGACCGGCGGCCGGCAAAGGAAAGATATAGAGCTTCCCCGGCGAGAATGACCGAAGCCGCCGCCAGCATATAGATAAAGTATAGCAGTGCCTGGCCGGTCGGCATCAGAGCGGAACCTGCGGATTGAAGGCATCCTTGGCAAAATGATGCCCGAGCGTCGCTGCCTCCGGAGCAAAACGCGGACGCACGCCGGTGGCGCGAAAATCCCCGATGACCTTGCCGTCCGCGGTCACCTCGCGACGCACGAAGTTGTAAATCTCCTGGAGCTGTACGACATTGCCTTCCATGCCAGTCAGTTCGGATATGGACGTCACGCGCCTGCCGCCGTCCGACAGGCGCTGGGTCTGCACGATGATGTCGATAGCCGAGGCGATCTGCGCCCGAATGGACTCGTGGGTCATCGGCATGCCCGCCATGCCGACCATCTGCTCCAGCCGCGAGATGGCATCGCGCGGCGTGTTGGCATGGATGGTGG
>NZ_JBFUGJ010000444.1:0-4058 GCF_056402975.1 Mesorhizobium sp. P3_A9
CACGCCGATAATTACGAGATCGACGGCCAGCACGCCTGGGTCACCTTCACCATCAAGCATGGCATCTACGGCACCGCGCATGGCCAGTTCGATGCCGTGAAGGGCGCCATCGTGATGGACAACGCCGATCCGTCGAGGAGCAGCGTCAAGGCCGAGCTCGATGTCGGCTCGGTGCACACCGCCTATGACCAGCGCGACAGCGATCTGAAAGGCCCCGACTTCTTCAACGCCGCAGAATTCCCGGCGATCTCCTTCGAAAGCACCAAGGTCGAGAAGGTCAGCGACAAGACCGGCAAGGTCACCGGCAATCTCACCATCAGCGGTGTGTCCAAGGAGATCACGCTCGACGTGACGCTGGTCAACGAGGCGCCCGCACCCTGGGACGCGACGTTGACCAAGGCGGCGTTCACCGCAACGGGAAAGGTGAGCACCGCGGACTTCCCGATGGCCAAGGCCGCCGCCGGCTTCGGCCTCGGCCCGGATGTCGACATCGTCATCGATCTCGAAGCGGTGAAGAAATAGGCCGACCTCTTTGTCTTGACGCAATTCCGGACGGAAAACCGCTTCACACTTTTCCTGGAATTGCTTTGGCGGGGTGTGGCGACGGCCGCGCGGCCGAAAGGTCGCGCGGCACTCCATCGGCAGGCGTGAAGTGCGCGTTCAGTCAAAACAAAGTTCCCGCTCGGACAAGACGCGAAATGGCCGATGCCGCACTATCCCCCTCGAAGATCGGCGCATAGCCGGCGCGCTCACAAATCGGGATGGAACCATGCGATTTCTTGGAAAGACGGCTTTCATCACCGGCGGCGGCACCGGCATCGGTGCGGCGGTCGCCAGGCGCATGGCGGCCGACGGCGCCAGAGTGGTGCTGATGGGCCGGCGGCGCGAACCGCTGGAAGCGGTGACCAAAGACATTGGCGGGCTGGTGGTGCAGGGCGACGCCGCCGATCCCCAGGCGGTGCGCGCGGCGCTGGCCGAAGTGCATGACAAGATCGGACCGGTAGACATTCTCGTCGCCAATGCCGGCGGCCATGGCGTCGGCCCGACCATTTCGATGAGCGACGAGACCTGGAGCCTGGCGACACGCAGCAATCTAGACACCGCCTTCGTCTGCGCCCGCGAATGCCTGCCGGACCTGATTGCGCAAAAGGGCAACATCGTCGTCGTCGCCTCGATCGCCGGCCTGTTCGCCGGGCCGGACGCGGCCGGCTACGTCACCATGAAACATGCCTGCATCGGCTTCGGCAAATCGCTGGCCCGCGACTATGGCCGCAAGGGCGTGCGCACCAACATCATCTGTCCGGGCTGGGTGTCGACCGACATGGCCGACGAGCAGATGGAAGTGATCGTCGAAAAGCACGGGCTCGGCTCGATCGAGGAAGCCTACCGGCTGGTGACCAAGGACGTGCCGCTCGGGCGGCCGGCGACACCGGGAGAGGTTTCCAACGTCATCTGCTTCGTCGCCTCCGGCGAGGCGGCGATGATGAACGGGTCGATCCTGACCGTCGATGGCGGCGCCACCGTCGTCGACCTGCCGACATTAGCCTTTGTCGATTGATGTGGAGAGTGCGATGAACGACCAGAACAGACCGGCGGACTGGAAGCATTTTGACGATTTCGCTGCCGGCATCGCCACCAACCGGCTGGCGACGACGGATGCGCTGCGCGGCCAGACCTTCAAGATCACGCTCGACACCGGTCGCACCATCGACCTTGCCTTCACATCGCTCGACACGGTGGCGTGGAGCGAAGGCACGGAAGCGGGCGCCGACTGGTACGAGGCGCTGGAAGTCGCCGCCAACGTGTTCTTCATCAATATGATTTTCTCGGCCCGGCCTGATGAGGACGAGGCCTTCATCATCAACACCAGCACGCGCCGCGTGCTGTCGGTGCGCGAACGGGTGCGCGATGCCAGTGAAGCGCCCGGCGAGCCGCGCGTGGCGCAGACCTGGTCGGCCGGCGTGCTCGGCGATCCCTCGGTCGCGCCGACCGGCACCGCGCCGGCGCCGACCCGCGACCTGATCGGGCTCACCGCGCACTACACATACAGCCCCAACCATGTCTACGAGCACATTTATATGAGCTCCGAGCGCTATGCCTGGCAGAACCTTGTCGGCATCCAGCGCGGCCATGGCGACGTCGATCTGGCGACGACCTGGAAGTTCGCCGAGAACCAGTATGTGTTCGGCTTCCGCGAGTTCATCATCCCGGTCGCCTCGCTGTTCTTCTACAATTGGGACGTCATGCGCTCGACGGGCAAATTCCTCGGCGTGACCAGCCAGGGCAAGATCGAGAACAAGCCGGCCGGCGCTCAGATCGAGAAGAAATCCAGAACCGTCTACGACGAAGGCAAGGCGCCGGTCTGACCGCGCGGGAGAACGCTATGGGCAAGAACTACGAAGCGATCAAGGCGCACTACGCCGGCTCCGACACCAAGGATCTCTCGGCGATGATGGCGCCGGTCACCAGCCGCACCGCCTGGACCGAGATGGCGGGCTTTCCCTATGCCGGCACCTATGTCGGCCCCGACGCCATCATCGAAGGCGTCTTCAAGCGCATCGGCGAGGAGTGGGACGGTTACGCCTTGAAGCTCGAAAAACTGGTCGATGGCGGCACCACCATTGTCGGCATCGGCACCTATTCGGGTGTCTACAAAAAGACCGGCAAGCCGATGTCGGCGCGCGTCGTCCATGTCTGGGAAATGGAGGACGGCAAGGCGCTCAGTTTCGAGCAGTTCACCGATACAAAGCTGGTCGCGGCAGCGACGGTCTGAGGCATGCCTGCGGGCACCGCCCGCACGATCCAAAAACCTGGGAGGATGAAATGGGAAACAGTCTGAAGGCAATGCTGGCGGGCCTGGCTCTGACAAGCGCGATTGCGCTTGGCGACACCAGCTTGGCGAATGCCGGCGACACCGAGATCGTCATCGGTGCGCCGATCTCCTTGACCGGGCCGCTGGCCGGCGACGGCAAGGAGCAGAAATGGGCCTATGAGCAGGCGGTCGCCGACATCAACAAGGCCGGCGGCATCATGGTGAAATCCGTCGGCAAGAAGCTGCCGGTGCGCCTCGTCGTCGCCGACGACGAAAGCTCCGAAGGCAAGGTCGCGTCGGCGCTGGAAAACCTGATCAAGGTGCAAAAGGTCGATGCGCTGCTGTCGACCCATTCCGGGCCGATGAACATTGCGGGTGCCATCGTCGCGGAAAAATACAAGAAATTCTACATGATCACGACGGCCTTCCCGTTCGAATGGCAGCCGTTGAAGCTGAAATATTCGGCACTGTTCTTCTTCCATCCAGGGCCGGGCGCGGAAGTGCCGTTCGAGATCTGGGACAAGCTGCCGGCCAATGAGAAGCCGAAGAACCCGGCGCTGGTGTCCGAGGATTCGCCCGACGGCAAGGGCTTTGGCGGCGCCTTCGAGGCGGCGGCCAAGAAGTATGGCTACACTTTCGCCGTCGATGATCCCTGGGCGATCGGCGCCACCGACTATTCGGCGCTGATCACCAAGCTCAAGGCGGCAGACGTCGACGCCATGCTGGTGTTCGGATCGCCGGCCGACACGGTGACGCTGCTGCGGCAGATGAAGGAGCTCGGCTTCTCCGTGCCTTACCTGCATGGCTGGAAGGGCACCTGGACGGGCGAGTTCCACGAGGCGCTCGGCGCGGATTCCGACTACATCCTGACCGACGGCTTCTGGTCGTCGAGCTATCCCTACCATGGCGCCAAAGAGCTCGGCGACCGCTACGAGGCGGAGTTCAAGAAGGACTCCGTCACCGTCGGCGCCTTCTACGCCAATGCGCAGGTGCTGGCGCAGGCGATCGAGAAGGCGGGCTCGACCGATGCAGGCGCGATCCACGACGCGATCTTCGGCCAGGAGTTCAAGGATACGGTCGTGGGCGATCTCAAATTCGACCAGACCGGCTTTGCGCTCATCCCCAGCGTCGCCACGCAATGGTGGCAAGGCAAGCACCAGCTGATCTTCCCGGACGGCAACTGGACCTACAAACCGGCGCCGGCCTGGGACAAGCGCTGAGCGGCTGAAAAGCAGCGGGCGGGGGA